>RSAS01000939.1 GCA_003934145.1 Candidatus Viridilinea halotolerans
CTCGCGTCTCGCGTCTCGCGTCTCGCGTCTCGCGTCTCGCGTCTCGCGTCTCGCGCCTCACCCCTGCCGCCCCAACTCGCCCTGTTGCCAACGGATATTGCCGCGCAGCAAAAGATTCGAGGAACGGAGTTTATACGATAAATCGGAGGCCATGTTACGCATAACGCGATAGCCAATACGCGGGTTGCGCTCACATACAGCAGCAAAATCATGTTCACGAATGACCAATAGAGTACACACCTCTACGGTTGTAACGGTGGCGGAACGGGTAGCCCCGCCAAGCAGCACCATTTCGCCAAAACTTTGGCCAGCATAGAGAATATTGATGGTACTGGGGGCAAATGTGCCATCGGGTAGGCGTGTGGAGATCGAGATGCGCACTGAGCCATGCAGCAAAACCATCAACTCATCGCCATCATCACCCTCTTTGAAGATGGCGGTTTCGGCGGGGAGGCGTTGGGGTTTGCACGCCGTAGCCACCTGGAGCAACTCTTCGTCACTCAGGCCGCTGAAGATCTCGACCCGCCGGAGATGTTCGACTAGGCCGCTCATGAGGATGCTCCCTGGCGCTTATAGTTCGGGTGTGACCAAAGGGGGAGATGCGGGGGAACCTAGTTCACCCGCACCCCCTTCCTACACGTTGAGGATGAAACTCTCCCCGCAAACCCATCCCAGTGCCCTGTAGGTTCCAAAAACATGACCCGAAGAGCCGCACGTTCAACTACTGTGGGTAAATCAGTATACCATGTTCATTGTAGTGACGTTATAATGAACAGCAGTGCGATAGGGTTCTGTCAAAGTCACCTCCGGTGAGGTTGGGGGAAGTTTTGCCTCCCTAGCGCGGCAGCGCAAACTGCACAGTGATTACAAACCATCCCTTAAGGAAGAAACGATCATGAAAATCTATACGCGCACCGGCGACGAGGGGCAAACGGGGTTATTTGGGGGCCAACGGGTGGCGAAGGATGCCCTGCGCGTCCATGCCTATGGTACAACCGATGAGTGTAACGCGGCGGTTGGTTTGGCCCGTGCCGCTGGCATCGAGGCAGAACTGGACGCCCTGCTGGCCCAAGTGCAGAATCAACTCTTTGTGGTCGGTGCCGACCTTGCTACCCCCGGCGAGAGTAGCCACATTCCTCGCGTGGGCGCGGAAGAGATTCAGTTTCTCGAAGGGGCGATTGACGCCCTTGAGGCCAGCCTAGAGCCGCTACGCCAATTCATTCTGCCCGGCGGATGTTTGGCTGCCGCCCACTTGCACATGGCCCGCACCGTTTGCCGCCGCGCCGAACGTTGGGCCGTCAGCCTTGCCCAAGAAGAGCCGCTCAGCGCCGAAGTCCTCAGTTACCTCAACCGCCTCTCCGACTTCCTCTTCGTCGCCGCCCGCGCCGCCAATGCGCGCGCCGCTACCCCCGATGCACCTTGGGTGAGCCCGCGTCTGGCGGGGTAAGGAGCTACACCATGCGCCTCGCAGTGGGCAGCGATGAACGAAACCATGTCACCGATGCGTTGCTGGAGGATCTGCGCCAACGTGGCCATGAGTTGCTCTTGTTTGGCCCTTTGGCCGACCACGCGGATGCGTGGCCTGAAGTTGGCCGCGCCGTTGGTGCCGCCGTCGCCGCTGGTGACGCCGACCAAGGGATTGTCTGTTGCCACACTGGCACCGGCGTGAGTATCGCCGCCAATAAGCTCCCTGGCATTCGTGCGGCGCTCTGCCAGGATGCCCAGACAGCCGCCGGGGCGCGCAAGTGGAATGATGCCAATGTCCTCGCCTTAAGCCTGCGCACCACCACGCGCGAACTTGCCCGCGAGATCCTTGATGCTTGGTTTGCCACTGCCTGCCCGCCAGAGGAGCAGGTCTATGTCGATCAAGTGCGGGCATTGGATGCTAGCCGATAGCCGCTGAAACACTACTTTCCGCCTTTTGTCGCCTTCTTCTTTCCCAAGACCGCCGCGCTGATTGATTGGCAACAGCCCTTTACCTTTTGTGACAAGGAGCTTGAGCAACTTGACCCTGATCTGACGGCGGGGATGCCGATTTGCACCACCTGATTCGCTTCTTGGATCAGCTTTTGCGTCTCGATCCCGAGCTGAATAAACAAGTTCGTGCTACAATACGTCAAATCGAAAAGGAGGAATTGGGTATGGCTACCTTTGTCACGAGCTTTGAGGAGCTTGCCGGTAAAGAGGGTGAGGCGCGGGGTGAGGCGCGGGGCTTGGCCGCGGGCCTCATTAAAGGCCAGTCTATCTTGGTGTTACGCCTGTTGGATCGGCGGTTCGGCGCACCCCCGCCGGAGGTGCAGCAACGCGTGGCGGCGCTGTCCTCGGATGACCTCATCGCGTTGGGTGAGGCGCTTTTCGATTTTGTGGACATGGATGAAGTGCGCGCGTGGCTGCAGATGAGGGATTGAGGATAATGGTGGGAGGGGCTAGGGGAGGGCGAAGCC
>RSAS01000090.1:0-189 GCA_003934145.1 Candidatus Viridilinea halotolerans
CGTTTTACTGCATTGGGAAGCCCTTCCCAGAACAGGTGAAACCCTTTGAAGGGGCATGGCCCCCGAAGAATCCCCCCTTTAGCGTAAGCCGCTGGCGGGGGTTCGGGGGCATGGCCCCCGAAAAATCCCCCCTTTAGCGGAAGCCTCTGGCGGGGGTTCGGGGGCATGGCCCCCGAAAAATCCTCCCTT
>RSAS01000090.1:289-12062 GCA_003934145.1 Candidatus Viridilinea halotolerans
TAGCGTAAGCCGCTGGCGGGGGTTCGGGGGCATGGCCCCCGAAGAATCCTCCCTTTAGCGTAAGCCGCTGGCGGGGGTGCGGGGGCATGGCCCCCGAAGAATCCTCCCTTTAGCGTAAGCCGCTGGCGGGGGTTCGGGGGCATGGCCCCCGAAGAATCCTCCCTTCAGCGTAAGCCGCTGGCGGGGGTTCGGGGGCATGGCCCCCGAAAAATCCTCCCTTCAGCGTAAGCCGCTGGCGGGGGTTCGGGGGCATGGCCCCCGAAAAATCCTCCCTTCCGGCGGGGTTTTAGGGGCCGCAGGCCCCTAAAACCCCGCCGGAGGTACTACTAGGCGCCACCCATGAGGGCAGCCAACTGCGGATAGATTTGCGCGGCATGGGCAATCAACTTTTCGGCACGGGTCGGGTTGGCGCGCATACCCGTATGGGCCACGTCGTTGCGCATCTGGGCGATGGTGCGCCACAGTTGGCGCAGGTTCTCCAGGTCGTTCATAGTGGCCGCCGCAGCGGGAACGGGCGGCTGGTCATTGAGGATGCGTTCGGCCTGCGCACGGCTTATGTAGCTAAAAAGATCCAGATCCATGCGCACGACGATCAGCGAGACGAGCCATTCGCGCGAGAGGGTGAGCGCATGGACGGGCATCTGTTTGGCGAGATACCAGCGCACCATGTAGAGGGTGCGTTGGAGTACGGCATGGCGCTCGGTTGACGCCGTTGGTTCAGCCAAAGCCAATGGCATGTACTCGCTCGCAATCCGCTCCAGCAACATGCTAAAGGGCACCACCTGGGGTTCACTGGCCAGTTGCACCGTGAGCGTCTGAAGTTGCACCTCCAACTTGTGGGCCTCGCGCATCACCTCAACCGGACGCACCGCCTGGAGCGCTCGCGTCAGACTGGCGAGTTGGGTCGCAAACTGGCGCGCCTGCCCCGCCGAGAAGGGCTGAGCGGAAGGGGGCGTCTGGCGCACACGTTGCGCCAGATCATCGGCGCGGCCATAGCGCAAAAAGGTATCGGTCGCACTCGTCCAATCGAGCAGCGCCACAAAGGGCGTCAGGTCGAAGATGGGCGTCTGGTTCTCCTGTCGCGCCTCAAACGCGCCATAGATCATGCGCTCAAGCGTTGCGCCGCGCACACTACGCACAAAATTGGCCGCCAAGAGCGCGAGCAGCGGCAGCGAACGAAAGGCATTGGTCATATCAAAGATCAACTCGTCACCGGGTTTAATCTCCGTCGCCAACACAGCAAAGATCTGCCAAAGCTCTTGCTCCGCATGGCCCGCCGGGATAGGCAGAGGTTGCACTGGCAGCACCCCGGCGAGGCGCTGCTGTAGATCAGGAAATTTGGCCTGTTGCGCCTCAGGCGTGAGCAACACCACCAGCAAATCAGGCCGAAAGATACGTGCCGTCGCCTCGGCCATCAGCGGCGTGGTGCAGGCTTGGCTCTCCCAGCAATAGGTGGTCTCTTGGTAGTTACCAAGGCCAAGGAAGGTAATGGCTTTGCGCGGCATTGTGGGGGGGCTTTCTGGGAGGGAGGAGCGGGGAGGGAGGAGGGAGGAGGGAGGAGGGAGGGCGTTTTTGCGAAGCTTTGGATGCGGTGTAAAGAGTTTTCTCATGCAAAGCGGAGAAACAACCTGCCAGGTGCGCGCCGTGCAGCCGCCAGTGGTACCGCCAAACATCCAACGGCGCGCACCTGGCAGGTTTTGGGGGGCAGCCAAGGACTCATGAGACCGAGCAGGTGGGGCGCGGTGGGCTGCTTGGGGAACGAGTTGGTGCTGCACGCGCCCCACCTGCCAGGTCAGGGGCGTTACGACGGATTGGGTGCAGGCGAGAAATGCTTTGCACACCGAGAGGCATACCTTCTTTAAGGGTTATCATTCACGTAAGCGTGTTCGCCAAAGTGGCGTAGTGTCAATCCACCATCATGCGCGATGCAGCTTACGCGGCGATCTCCCGATATACGAAAGTGACCAATCGGCAGATTGCCGATCTTTTTATTAACATAATTATCATATTGAATACCACCGTGTGACTTAAGCTTTGCAACATTACCGTCAGATTCCAACAACTCTGCTGAAATAACAGCGAGTTGTCTTTGCAGTCGCACCCGATGTTCGGCAATATGGGTATTGTTGTAGTCGCGTATAAAACCGGGCTCGTAGCGTAGTTTGGGAAATGGTAAAAGTTGACCTCCTAGGAGATCCTGGCGAACCTGTTGCCAAGTGAGTAGCCCCCACTGCGAGATCAGCGCCTGTTGATCGCATGGCTCGTACAGTGTGCGCTGAAGTGAACCGAGTTCGCTTAGGGGAACGAAAGCATCTGCTTCGGCCATTCGCGCTAAAGCGACAGCATAGGGAGTCAATGCCTCGCGATCAATGCTGATCGGGAGGCGGGGGATAAACAGTGGTTCGGCATCATCATTCTCAAAGAGGTAGAGAATTGAGTCAGCATAGAACATGCCAATCGTATTCAGGTAACCTTGTAGGGCCTTGAAACCTCCAACAAGGTTGAAAACAACCTCATAGCCTTGCTCAGTGTATCCGGGAATAATTTCAGCACACTGATGAATCAGATCCTTAATTCCTGACTCGAATGCATCCGAAGTTGCTGTGGTGAGTTTTTTGGGAATGATCGGCTGGGCAATAAGGTTGTGTCCTCTCAGATGATCGGCTACAAGATTCACACAAGCCTGTCCCAACACCGTGTCACTAGATACGAGAAGGTGTATGTCATGCCGGTTTGATGATAATTGGCCCTGATAAAGAGCATAAAGTCCATTGAGTTCCGCGCTACGTCGGCGGATAAGCCTCAAGTTACTACTTTGCAATGTAGTCCGCGCTCTCTCCATAATCGTTTTCAGCATCGTTTCATGCTCTGGCATTGTCTGCAAATTAGCCGACTGGTTGAGTATACCGCGTTCGTCTGTCTCGGCATGCTGCAATAGTAGGCTTATGCCGACTGTTGAGAGTACAAGGCGGCGCGTAGTGGTCATCGCTCTACTTCTCCTTCTCTTTCTTCTCAGGGTTGCTGGTTGGCTTCAGCCAGAGGATGGTTCGCTTCCCTTCGGCTTGCACCCGCATGATCTCAACCCAACGGGTGTTCTTGGGCTTGAATTGCCCTTGGCCCTGCTTCTGTTCGGGAGCGATAACCCCAATCACTCGCTTGATGTCGGAGTGACCAGGGTGAGCGATTGCGACCCCCTCTTTACCATCCTCCAGAATGACGCCGCGAAAGATCTCACCCTCAGCCAATCTGTCCGATCCATGGTTCGCTGCGGGTTTGGCTTTCGGTAGCTCCTTGGGGGCAGTGGGCGCACTAGCGGCTGGCGGAGCGCCATGTGACGTGTGGGTTGCCATCTCCGCCTCACGCAAAGCAATACCCGCAACCTGCGTCGGCAGCGGGAGTACCCGCCGATCCTTGTACTCGTTACCATCATTACCGAGCCGCGGGCGCTGCGTGCGTTCGATCTCCATGTAGCGCGTCTGCTCAGGCAGCGGGCCGGGCCAGCCCAAGAGCGCCAAGAGGCAACGCATACGCAGCGTCTCAGCCAGTTTGCCATAGCCGCGCTGCTGCTCTGCGCTCTGCGTTAGGACATACGCTTCAAATGCGGCGACCGCCTGCGCCTGATCCGGGTCACTCAGTTCGCTCTCGCCAAGCGCCCAAGCGCCATCGGCAAAGAGGCTCTGGTAGCGCTCTTCGCGCCTGCTCTGCACCACCCGATAGGCCAAGCCAACCGCCCCCATGCCCAAGGGTTTGCCCATGCCCAACGTAAGCCGGTAGGCGGGATCACTGCCCAAACGCAGCACCCAGAACAGCGCCCCCAACTCAATCTCGCTGAGATTCTCATAATGGAGAGTAAAGCCAAACTGCACCCCGGCCCGCACCGGACGCATCGCGGTCGTCTGGGTATCACTAACCGTCTGGAGCTTATCGGTTGGCATGCGTAGCTCCGGCGCGCCCCCTTTGTGCCAGTAGAGCTTATGGCCGCGGATGGCGGTCTCTTCGCCAGGGCGATGGGCATAGTGCTTCAGCGCAGGTTTCGCGCTCTGCGGCTGCACCAAATAGTGCTGGAAGGTGGTCGGCTTGGGGCCAGCAAGAATGTGGGGCGTGAAGGGCGCTTGGCTCAGCCAGGGATCGGCTTGACCCGCTACCAACTCGGCATCGCCCACGAAGACGCGGCCAGCCACCGCTTGGCGCTCGTCCTCCGCTTGGCGCTGGCTACGCACCATGCCAAAGATCGCCTCCGCCAGATCGAGATCGGTGTCACGGCGCAACGCTTCCGGCACAAAATCGCGGGGCGTAGCCGCACGCTCACTACCAGGAAAGCGGTAGGGCAAACGAAAATTGAGATTATGGCCAAACGCCGTCACCGCACGCTCGCCCCGCCCCGGCTCACAATAGAAGACGGGCATCCCCTCGGCCAAGACCCCCAACGGCCCCAACTGCTCAACCACAAAGCTACTCAAGCCGTTGCAGTAGTCCTCGACCGCTTGGGGCGCAATGGGAATGGGATTGGCATTGGCTCCGGCATCCGGCACCACCACATGATTCTTGCGTTGCGTGCGCTGGCCGGGGCGGCCAGTTTCCAACATGTTGCCACTCGTGACCAGCGTACCGGCATACTCATGCACCCCCGGCGGGCCAATCAGATCCACCACCGTGCGACCGTTCGGCGTGCGCTTATGGGTAAAACTGACCGCAATACGCTGCAAGCGGTAGCTCGGATCGTGCATACGCACCAACCCCAGCGTCGCCGGAACATCGCGCTCACGCACCTTAATAAAGCTATCCGTGCCAATTGGCTTCGCCGGAACAATCGCCCACCCACCGCCCCGCTGCGTGATATAGCCCGCCTTCACATTACGCAACTGCGAACGATAGGGCGTCGCCAAGGGATCATCAGTCTTGGCCGCCACCGCCCGGTAGAAGAAGCGAGGCCGCTCGGTCACCCGCTCCATCTTGCCGTAGCCCACAATCTCAACCAGGGCACGCAGCATCCCACGCAGGCTGCTTCCGGGGATGACAGGGCGGTTAGGTTCTGACGTAAAAAAGAACTCCGCAAGATCCTTCGCCTCCAGACCAGCCGCCAACTGCTCAGGCGTCAAGCCGCAGCGCACATAGAGCGGGCTGGCCGTGGTTAGCGTACACTCAATCCGCCCGGTGAAGCGGTCGGGGTGGTAGCGATCCTGCTCAGGCGGTGCCTCAGCGGGAACGACCTGCTCGGGCAGGGGCACGAAATTGTAGGGCGCGAGGGCGGCGCGGTCGTCGTCGAGCTTTGGAATGTGGACGAGAGTCATGGGCTTTCTCCTAGATTCTTGCTGATTTTAGACGGGTTTGACTGGAATCTGTAGGGCTGTGCCCTACAACCCACCGGACTGCGGGAGGATGCGAGGGAACCGGGTTCCCTCGCGCACCCATATTCAGACAACACAAAGTCCTGACCAGCACGAGAGCATGGTCAGGACTGAAATGTATAAGCGTAGTGAGGCAAGTTCAATCAGCAACTGCCGTAACGCCAGAGATGCGGCCAATCCCTGCTGAGCGGGATGTACTACACTTATATCCTGTATTTTATCATGACTCATGGGTGTGCAACTTTTTGTGACCGTTGTACGTTATATATATCGAACGGAGCGTACTCTTGCGCCCGTTAGCTTTGCGGCGCATCTTTGCGCCAAAGGAGATGCAGTTATGGTACGCCGCTCGAACCAAAGGAGCCAAAGACATGAGTTATTCTCATCGTCGCCCGCGCCGCCAGAAACGCAGGTGCTGCTGTCAGTGCAAGGTTCAATCATCAAGGCCGTTACGCCACCTCTTCGGAAAGTTCGTTTCTCTCGTTCAATTCGCCCTCCTCTTGTGGCGAATCCAAGCACTGGTCATGTGGCTCTTACAGGAACTGCTCAACCTCCTGTAACCCCGTAGCCAGTACACCAACACCAGCCTCTCCTTAGAGGCTGTCTGAAAAGTCTATGGTTTGGTGTTGGAGTGCCGGCTTCAGCCGGCTAAAGCCGGCACTCCAGCGTGTATCCCCCGGCTTTTCAGACAGTTTCTTACAGAGAGGCTGGTGTTTTTTACCCCACTACCCCGGCGGCTGAAGTTCCACCAACCGACTCGCCACCACCCGCACGACGCCCGTTGCATCCGCCTCGACGTAGTGGCGTACCAACAGTTTGGCCCGCTGTGTATCCTCGTTCGGGTTGAAGGCGAGTGGCGGGGCGTGGCGGATGCCTTGGGCACCTTCGAGGAGGAGGCTGAAGCCGTCGGCACTCTCCTCGTTGCGTGTGCCCCAGAGGAGGTAGGTTTCGTCGAAATAGGTGGGAGTCGTATGGCTCTCGTCCGGCTCGTCGTGGCAGAGATGGGCCTGTAGTCCCTTTGGCCCTTGCCAGACACGAAGTTCGCCGTTGGGGCCGAAGAGCCGCGCCTGCTGCAGGGTCGCCCGCGCTAGGCGCAGTTCTTGCGGGCCAAGCACTTCACTTGCGAGCTTGAGTTGCCCCTCGCGCATTTCGCCCCAGATGATGCCGTTGTCGGCATGGGCTAGGAGCCAGCGGAGGCCGTGTTGCACGGCTTGCGCCGTAAGCCATGTCCGTAGGTCGTCGGCGTCGGAGAGCGCCACGTCGCGCCGGGTTGTGCGCTGGTTCGTCTTCAGTTCACGCTTCACTGCTGCGCTCCTTTGCTTTCTGCAGCGCGACAACGTAGCTCTCAAACACCGTGCGTGCCTCAGTTGGAAGCTTGAGTTGACCCTCGTCGCTCACGATCTTCCTTTCTGGTTGGCCCGTGTCGTGGATCGTCGCTTTGCACCCGCGCAGCCGCCCGCGGCCCACACTTGATGTGCCGCCAATGGGCAGATCGCCCGTCCAGAGATCTTTGAGCAGCAGCAGCAGCAGCCCCTTATCGGCATCAGAGGGGTTGTGAATGCTCAGCGTCAGCGTAACCGTGCCGCCCACTTGGGGCGCTTCGCTGAAGAGGGCGGTGTCGTAGGCACCGCCGGTGAAGCGATCAATGGCCACCCGGTTTTGCACGAGCGTGCGCCCGCCTGCGATCTGCGCTTCGTGAACAATCAGGCGGCTGGCGCTTGGCTGCTCGTTGGCACTGCGCTTGTGCATATCGCGCCCGAAGAGGCTGTTCAGGATGGCCTCTTCCTGCCCCGCTGCTACCGTCGTGAGGATGCGCTTGGCGCGTGCCCGCAAGACCCCCGCGAGGCTGGTGCCACTGATGATCGGCTGGCCTGTGCCGTCGCGCAGATGCACCACGTCGGGCTGGTGATCGCCATCATTCAAGGGCTCTGCGGAGCGGATGAGGAGCGGTGTCGCCAGTTCAAAGGTGGCTGCGATGCGGAAGATCTTACGCTTATCCTCTCGCTGAGCATGCACACCGAGGCTGTTATGCACCTGGGCTGGCTGGTAACCCCAGTCGGGATGTTCGGCACTGAGCCAGGCTAACAGGTCTTCGTGTGAGTGGCGCAGGTCATACTCCACAACCTGCCACGTCGCAACCGCGCAGCGCCCATAGCCGCGACTCTTGCGGGCGCCAAGGGCGATTTCGCCCCGTTGCAGGCCGTCGAGCGCCAAGGCGAGGGATGCGCGGAGCTTGGTCGCCTGATCGCCCTCTTCAGGCAAGAGCAGCTCAAAGCGCAACGGAAAGTGCGTTCCTGGCGGCAAGACCTCAAGGTCGTACTTGAAATCGTTCTGTGCCGTGCGCGTTTTGCCATCAATGCGAACACCATCGCGGATCTCGGCGAGGGTAAAATCGGCCAGCGCATCGTCAATAATCAGCGGACTCTGCTCGCCCTCGGAATCGCCCTTCACGCCACCAAAGAGCAGTTCGGCCAGCCCCATCCTCTTCGCACCACGCACTTCAGGCTGCTGAAACCCCTGCTCATAGGCCAAGAGGTAGTTGCGTAGCGCCCCGGCCAACGAACTGCCCTGGAGCAACGGGAGATCCTCAAGGGTATCGCGCAGGATCGGCAGATCAACATGGGCACCACGATCACCATTGCCCAAGTGGGCCGGACTGGTCAGGACGAGCGTGCCGGTAACAACGAGGCGTGTGGCAACTTCACGCGAGGCATGCCACTGGGCTTGGTAAGCTTGCTTCATCGCGCATCCTCCTTCTGCTTCCGCTTGCGTGCAGCGGCGTTGAGCGTCGCTTCGATCACCTGCAGGGTCACGCGCCGCGTGAGGGCTGCATCCGCTTGAGCTTGTTCACCGGCTACCTTGGGCCATGTATGATCCGGCAGGCTGATCACCTGCCACACCGTTAACGGATTGGCAAGCAGCTTCTGTAGCCACGCCCATAGCGTGGTCTTCTGCATGTGCGCCCGTTCAAACTGCTCACGGCCCGCCTGCTTGAACGCATCAAGCTCGGCAAGCACTTCGCTGAGCGGTGCGCCCGTGCGAGCGGCGCGGCGCAGCAGCACACGCACGCGGCCCAGTTGGCTATTGGCTGGAAATTGGTTCTTTTCTGGATGAACTTCATCGCGAACAAAACGGGCAAGCGCCTGTTCAATCCGCGCTTCCAGCAGCCGCCGCGCCATCTGGCGGGCCAGGGCTTGCGAATTGGCACTCAGACTCTGCTTATCCTGCGGCGGATCGTAAGGCTTACCAATTGAAGCCTGAAAGTCATCCGCCTCCAGCCAATTGAACACGATCCGCCCAAAGCCCTCCGTGCGCCGCTCGCCGATGCCCTGCGCCTCTAGGCGCGCAAGCGTCGCCGCATCAACCGCTTGGGCCAGCGTAAAGCTCACCGTGCTGCCCGCCGCCAGGCTGTAGCTCTGGGCCAGCGGTGCTTGAGCGGTGCGATTGAAGCCGCCACTGATCGTGGTGGCACTAAAGGATTGTTTAGAGTGAACCTGCGTGATCGTGAGACCAAGATAGGACTCAAGCATGTCCGTTGACCATGTCAACGCATAGTGGCCCTGCCCATCACGCAGGATGGCATCGCTGAGCAGCGTCAGGGTCACCCTATCGTCGGCCTTCAAGCGTGGCGCAGGCAGCGCAACTTCACGCCACGACGAAGCGGAGAACTCCTCTTTAACCTCAATGCATACCCGACCATAGCCCGCGCTACGTGCCCGTCCAAGCCAGGCATGTCCCTCCAACATGGCTTTGATGGTGGCGGCATCCGCAGCATCTTCGGTCAGAATCACCCCGGCAAAGCACTGGTCAGCGGCGAGCGCTTCATACTGAAAGACCTGGCCCTGCTCTTTCGTAGCTCGCCCCTTGTGTGGATCACGCGCAACGTGAACCGTGAGCCGCTTCTGTGGCGGGGCGAGCAGGGTCAGATTCTCTTCATTGAGCGTGCAGAAGGGCTTGCCAACCCACTTGGGCTGGGCGTCGCCCGCCACCTTAGGCCAATCGAAATCTTCATAGGCCGCATTATATACATCAAAGCCATCTTCCTTATCATCACCTTTGCGCTTCAACAGCGGCAGCGGCGTTGGTAGGCTTCGTTCTCCATTACTAGTAAGCGGATAGGCATGCAGGTAGCGTGTGGTTGCAGTGAAAAAGAGCCTCCGGCATGTGGCATCGTGAACAACCTCATGCTCGTGCAGTTCAGGGTGCTGTTGCATGTAGCGATGCACCAACATGCCCCGAATGAGACTCCCAGGAATATAGTCGAAAGAGACGCTATTGTTGGGATCGCCCATAATCTGGGTTGCCAGCAGCGGCTCTTGAAGCCGCAGGCGATAGGTGATTACCTGCATGCGCGCACCTCCTCAGCGAAACGGGCAAAGCACCTCTTGGTGAAACTGGTAGCACCTAGATCCTCCTGGTTCTCATGGAGCAGCAGAGCGAGCCGCCCGCGTCCGCGATTGCGCCCACTGCCCCCGCGCCGCACACCGAGAACGCAGGCTGCCAAAAGCGCCAAAGTTTCGTCATCCGGCGCTTGGCTAAAATGGATCGGCGCAACGAGTACCGTCCCACGGATCAAGGCCCGTAGTGCCCGCAGCGAATTCTGCTCCGGCGCACCATCCTTGGCATCAAGCGCCGTCTGGCGGCGAATGGTCGTCAGTGCAGCCAAGATCTGTGGTGGCTTGAGGCTCTTGTCGGCCACCAGTGCGGCACGCAGATCAGCGGGCAGCGTTGCCGCGCCAAGGTGCATGTGGCTATGCTCTTCTCCTTGCGTTACGCCACTCACGCCAAAGAGCTTGACCGCCAGCGCATCAAGCGGCTGGGCATCCTTGGTCTGGCCATAGAGCGCAAAGCGCAGATTGGCCCACTCCTCCACCAGCAAGCCCTTTACGCTCCGCCCGCTGACGAAGGGGATGCCATCCTGGTCGTGTTCAATCTCGACATCCACCAGCCCCGCCAGCCCCGCACCGCGCCCGAAGGTGCCATCACTCTGGAGCATCACACTCAGGTAGTAGGTTGCCATCAGCCCTCCTCTGTCAATGGCAGGTAGAAGTCCAACGCCTCAATCGCGTCGAAGTAGCCGCAATGATTGCCGTACCAGCCCTTTTCTTGGAGATCCGGCTTTGTCTGGTCTAGCTCAGGCAGAAGCGGTATGTTGAAAGCTATCCGAAAACGCTCTACCGCGTTCGCACCCTCACGCAACACCTCGCGCAATTGCTTCACCTTGTTGCGCCGCTCGCGCCATGCAGAATTGTTTTGGAAAGCGCGGATGGTGCGATCAAAAGCGGCCCAACTGTACCAAGTTGGCCCAAGCACCCCTGCGCGTAGCCCAACTGGACGCAGGTAGAGCTCTCCTTCTTTCGCTTGATATTCGCGCTCACGGATCTGCTTGAGCGTACCGCCGATGCCACCCATCGCAAAGTGCCAATCGAGCGCCGAGGCATCGCCACTTCCACCTTCGAGCAACTGCTGCTTCGCCCCTTTGCACAACGCCTCGGCCAATTCATAGGCGCGCACAAAGGGGTAGCGCGTCTTCACAATAGCAACACCAGCGCAGGCATAGGCCGGTGGGCCAAGCGTCGCATCGTTTTTCGTCGCCTGTTCCCACTCCTCCAGGTAGATGCGGGCGAGGCTCAGACCAATGCGCCCATCGCAGACAAAGGTGACATCATCGCCCCCGTAGACAATTGGGCGGAAGGGGAGGTTAATCTTGTTTGTCTTAGCATCGCGCAGCCCTTCTAAGAAAGCGCGCATCGCCTCACTCTGATCCTCCTTGAAGCGCTCCATCATGCGCTTAACCGTCGCCTTCAGCGCTTGCATTCCCGCCTGATCAACCGCAATCGAGAGATCGCGCAAGGCATTGAGGCATGCCCGATTCTGCGCCACGCCGCTATGCTGTTTAATCACGTCCTGAAAGCGTTTGCCCATGCCATTGCCATCGGCGTGAACGACTGCAATGTAGCGCATCTCATCGCGAGTGCCGCCCAGTTCATCGAAGTCGAGGGGGATATTGTAGTCGGCGATCAGTTCACCAAATATCTGCTTAAAACGCGCTTGAGCCGCATCACGATGCTGCTGTTTCACCAGAACTTCCGCACTAGCTGGACGTGGGGGATCATCCTGCCCCTGACTGCGCGTAGAACCCACCGCAGGCAACCCCGTCGCCGTACACTCCAGCGTCACCCCCAGGCCCAATAGGGGCGCAGAGGAGCATCGCTGCTGCTTGGCCTGGTTGAGCGTTTGGTAGAGTTGGTGGTGAACGCCCTCTTTCTCGCCCCCAATCGACCGCTCATTCCAGCTAAATTCCTGATGCGCCACTGCGATCTCCAGGCCGGGCGCCTCACAAAGAATCCTCTGGCTCAACTTCGTGATAGTCGCACGGGCCAGTTCGCATGTACGAAAGAGGATCAGCACATTCCCCCCGCCAC
>RSAS01000952.1 GCA_003934145.1 Candidatus Viridilinea halotolerans
GCACGGCCCCCGCAGAATCCCCCCGTCCGACGGGGGCGCGGGGGCACGGCCCCCGCAGAATCCCCCCGTCCGACGGGGGCGCGGGGGCACGGCCCCCGAAAAATTACCACAGCACTAGGTGCGCGCAATCACAAACAGGGTTAAATCATCGGACTGGGGCAGGCCGGTGGCGAATTGATCCACTGCCTCGATAACGCGCGAAACCATGGTTTGCGCCCCTTGGGGCGCATAGGTGCGCAGCAGTTGGTCGAGGCGTTCGTCGCCGAAGAGCTCTTCGAGGGGGCCGAGGGCTTCGGTAATGCCATCGCTGAAGGTGACAAGCGCTTCGCCAGGGGCGATCTGTTCGTGTGAAACACCGTAAGGTTCCTGCGAGACAATGCCAATCGGGAGCGAGCCGAGTTCGGTTTCGACGCTGCGTTCGGGATCGCGCCCGACGATGAGGGGCGGGTTGTGGCCTGCATTGACATAAGCTAGGCTACCGGTCTTAGGATCGAGGATAGCGTAGAAGAGGGTGATAAAGAGAGCGTTGTCGCTATGTTCGCGGCAGAGGTAGTCGTTGACCATCCAGACGGCCCCAGTGAGGATGTGTTCGGCGTCGTGGACGCCGTGGCCTTGGAAGATCCAGGGCGAGAGCGAAGCGGCGCGCAACAATGAGCGGGTGAGGGCGACGAAGAGGGCGGCGGTGATACCTTTACCGCAGACATCAGCGACGACCAGGCCGAGCAACCCGTTGGGGAGGTGAATACAGTCGTAGAAATCGCCACCCACCGCCTGCGCCCCCCGACTGTAGGCCGCGAGTGTCCAACCTGGCGGCTGGGGCAGGCTGCGCGGGAGGAAAGAGGCTTGAATACGACGGGCGACGGCCAGTTCCTCTTCGATGCGATTGAGGCGAATGAGATCGGCTTGGGCGGCCTGTAATTGGCGATAGGCGCTTAACAGTTCGGCGTTTTTACGTTCGAGGTCGGCAATCATGCGCTGGTTGGTATGGCGCACGCGCGCCACACCATTGCGCAACAGCGCCATCGCCAGGTCGGGATTGGCGCGCAGCAAACGCATGAAGGCGGCTTCATTGAGTACAATCAGGTCACTCGTTGTAAGTGCCCGCACCGTTGCTGCACGCGGACTCTGGTCGATCAGCGCCATCTCGCCGATGAGTTGACCGGGTTGATAGATATCGAGGCGGTGCTCATCGCCATTGACATAGATGACAATCTCAAGTTCACCAGTGAGAATTGCATAGCACTCAGAGCCAAAATCACCCTGCTTAAAGAGTAATTCACCAGCAACCAAACTACGGCGGCTGGTGATCTGTGCCAAGGCGTCGAGATCGGACGGAGGTAAACTTTGGAATAGAGGAATTTGCTGTAGTAATGAGATCATCAAGCCTCCGTCTTTATCACAGTCAATTCATTCCAGCCGCTGAGCGGATCGTGGTGGTAATGTACCTCATCGGCCATATCACAGACAAAGAAGAGGCCAAGGCCCCCGATGCTACGTTCGGTCACTACTGCTTCAAAGTCGGGCGGCGGGTGATCGCGAGGGTCGAAGGGATGGCCACGATCACGAATGGTGATGGCTAGGTTAGGCGGATCATACTGGCAGGTGACCTGAATCGGGCCCGGCGCTTGTTCGCTGTAGCCATACTTGACAATATTGGTTGCAATCTCTTCGATGACGAGGCGCAAGAGGTAGCACTGGTCAGCAGAGAGGATTGCGGTGGACTCGAGGCTATCGGTGAAGGCCAGGAGGGTGGCAATGCTCGCCCATTCGCCTGGCACCTCGATCTGCTGTCGCATAGTTGCTCCGTTTTTTTGTTGCGCGCTAGCGGCGAAGTCGCTCGTGCGCAACAAAAAATGAGGATGCGAGAAAACCAAGTTCCCTCGCGCACCCTTCCTACAACTTTTGGTCACGTCCAAACGAGGCTTGGGGCTTCCCCGTTAAGCTTTCCGACAGGGGGCGGGGGAGGCAAAACTGTCCTCGCTCCTCAGTGGCTGAGGGTGATATGGGTTACGCCGGTACGTGCGCCGGTCATGGCGCGGTAGCCCTCGTTGAACCAAGTTTCGATGGCAGCGTAGGTAGCCGAGGCGGCGGCAATGATCGCATCGGGATGTTCGTGTCCAAGGGTTTCGAGGGTTGCGGCGAATTGCTGCCACATCGGGCGCACTTGAGTACGGTAGCTATTAAAGAAAGCGGCACCGCTCTCGGCTTCGGCGTTGAGGCTGAGGGCCAGTTGGCGGGCGACCAACTGGCCACAGAGGGTCATCCCTTCCAGCACATACATGCAACCCAGGGCTGCGTACATGTCGGGGAGGCGGGGTAGGTGGGTGCAGGCGGGCAGGGCGCGCAGCAACTCACCTTCGAGGCCAAAGTGGGCTAGATCGGCTTCAAGCAGGGGTGTCTTGAGGCGCGGTGTGAGATCAAAGTCCAAGGCGACCCAAT
>RSAS01000294.1 GCA_003934145.1 Candidatus Viridilinea halotolerans
TCCCCCCGTTCGGCGGGGGTGCGTGGGCCTGGCCCCCAAAAATCCCCCCGTTCGGCGGGGGTGCGTGGGCCTGGCCCCCAAAAATCTCCCCGTTCGGCGGGGGTGCGTGGGCCTGGCCCCCGACCCCCACAGCGGGAAAAAGCGTAACTTGGTTACAAACCCTACCTAAAAACCCTTCGACATCTTCTTCCGGCGATTGCGCTCCGCACGGCGCCGCTTCTCTTTGCGCTGCTCACTCTTCGAGACGAAATGCATCTTCTCGCGGTAGGTCTTGGTGATGCGCTCGGAGACGACACCTTTATTAAAGCGGCGAATGAGCTGTTCGACAGTCTCACCGTCACGACGTTCAACACGCATAGCTCTGCTCGATACAACTAGGGCGAGCCACATAGGTGGTCGGGGTCATGATGACGTGGGGCAAAAGCCTGCCCCGAATACGCGCCTAGCTATCGGTCTGCTCACCCCCTTTACGCTGAATTTGGTGCAGCCCCAAGCAAACGCAGAGCATCTTACAAAACACCGTAGGTAAGTATAGCCGATTCTAAAGGGCGGCGCAACTTGCTTGACATGCACGGAAACCTTGTGCTACACTTCACAAAATCCTCGTCCTAAAATCAACACCTTTCAAGTAAGGGCGAGCATAGACCTCACAGGTCTTTGCTGATGGCATTCCCGTGCGTCAGGGGAGACCTGTGAGGTCTATTTGAAACGTATTGATCCCACAATCGTATCGGAGGCTCGCGTGGAACGTGCCGAGGCCCCGCCTGATGTTGTGATTCGCCGCTTGCCGCTCTATGCGCGTAGCCTGCGTTATCTGTTGGATGAGGGCGTCCATTCGGTCTCTTCGCAGGAGCTTGGCGAGCGCATCAATGTCACTGCCGCCCAGATTCGCAAGGATCTCTCCTATTTTGGCGAATTTGGCAAGCAGGGCATCGGCTACGATGTCGAAAAGTTGCTCAAGCATATTGAGCATATCCTGGGGCTAACGCACCACTGGCCAGTGGTCGTGGTGGGAGTCGGTTATTTGGGCCAAGCGATTGCACGCTACGATGGCTTTCAGACTCAGGGCTTGCGCATTGTCGGCCTCTTTGATAGTGACCCGACGAAGATTGGCCAGTTGGTGGGTACGCTTCCCATTATGGATTATAGTCGTCTCCACGGGGTGATTAGCGAACATCAGGCGCGCTTGGCGGTCATTGCCGTACCGGCTACCCACGCGCAAACTGTGGCCGATATGCTCATTGAAGCAGGCATTCGCGCCATCCTCAACTATGCGCCGATTGTTCTGCAAACCCCCGATGATGTCTGGGTGCGCTATATCGACCCCGTCGCGGTGATGCATAGCCTCACCTACTACCTCACCCGCGAGCAGGGGGGGTAGGAACCTGAGACTATGCCACAGCGCCTCGCCACCGACACGCCGGCGCATATCGAAGCGGCGATCATCACGACGCTGCGCGGGTTGACACCCGCCCGTAAGCTTGCGTTGGCGCGCGATCTGAACCGCATGGCCGACCGCCTCGCCTTGGCCGGGATTGTGCGACGTAAGCCCGCTGCAGGGCTGCACGAGCAGTGCTATTTGCTCGCTCTGCAACGGCTCACACCCGAGCAGTATGCCCACGGCAGGGCTCTTCTGCAAGGACTCTCGCTTATGCCGACACCGGTTGATCCGTTGGCTCTGGCGCTGCGCCTTGGCGCAATCCTCGCAGCCCAAGCCATTCCCTACGTGATTGTGGGCTCAGTTGCTGCCGTTGTCCACGGCGAATATCGCACGACACGCGATATTGATGTGGTGCTGAAGCTCTCGCATGACAAGGTCGCTGCGCTGGCCGATGGGCTGCGTGAAGATTTTGTCTTTTTGGCGAGCGACATCAGCGATGCCCTGGTGCGCCTGCCGCAAGCGCGGGCCGATTGGCAGCAGCGGGCGAGCTTCGCCGCCTACGATAAGAGCACAGGTTTCCAGCTTGATCTCTATATCTCGTCGGGCCGCCCCTTTGAGGTAGCCCAGTTTCAACGGGCGCAGCTTCTGGTGCTTCCGGGTGAGCCGAGCGGGCAACTCTGGGTGGCGAGCGCTGAGGATACGGTGCTGGCAAAGTTGGAATGGTACAAACTCGCGCCATCCGATCGGCAGTGGCGCGATGTGCAAGCCATTCTGCGCGTGCAGGCCGATACGCTCGATAGGGAGTATTTGCGTCAGTGGGCCGCAGAACTCCACCTGGCCGATCTGCTCAATTGGGCGCTGCAGGGTCAACAGCCGCCGCCAGTCGGCGCTGAACCGCACCAGCGACGCCTGTTCTGAGAAATGGTTCGTAGCTATGTTACCGTTTGGCGTCACGCACCGCCTCCTGGATGCGCTTAGGCTGCCCCCTGACCTTTAAGGGCGGACAGAACATTCGCTCGGCAAGTCACGGATAGGTGATTGGGAT
>RSAS01000130.1:0-5320 GCA_003934145.1 Candidatus Viridilinea halotolerans
CTGAGTAGCGCCACCGCCACTTCGGGCGCGGTAGGGGGCGGGCAGGGCTCGGTTGGCGGCTGGGGTGTGTTGCGCGTGGCCCACTCGCGCAACTCCTCTGGATAGATTGGGTAGCGCACTGTACGCACTTCGGCGGCGGGTGTGTACGAGGCCGCAAGGCAATCCCCGTCGCCCCCCACACGCACCGTCTGGTGGAGTACATCCACCTCCGCCGGGCCGTTCCCAGCCACAAAGACTTCACTGATGATACGCGGGCATGTTTCGTCCGCCCGCCCGCCCGTGTCGGCGCAGATCGGCAACTCCTCGACGCCCGCCGGACGCACAAAAGCGCTCTCCGGGCGGCCTTCGTGATAACGCAGCATCAAAGTGCGCCAGATCTGGCCAGCACCGTTGGCTCCGGCGATCTCTTGCATCGGCGCGGAATCGTTGTTGCCCACCCAGACCCCAATGGTCACATCGGTGGAATAGCCCAGCGCCCACGAGTCGCGGAAGTCGTTCGAGGTGCCGGTCTTGGCTGCCGCAATGATGCCTGGCAATTCCATAACATTGCCACGACCAAACATGTAGTGGCGCGCCGCATCATCGCTGAGGATACTGGTGATCAGATAGGCGATCGCTTCGCTCTGTGCGCCAAAGACCGCCCGGCCACGCACGGGCTGCCAACGTTCCAACACCTCATCGCGGCTATTGCTCACCTTGATGATCGCCACCGGCGGTGCGTAGCGCCCGCTGTTGCGCAAAGCGTGGTAGGCGCCGGTGAGTTCGAGCAGGCGCACCTCGTTGCTGCCGAGCGCCATCGCCAAACCGTAGCGGCTAGGATCGTCAAAGGTCGTAATCCCCAACTGACTCATCTGATCGACAAACGCGGGCACGCCCACATGCTCCAACGCCTTCACCGCCGGAATATTGAGCGAGTTGGCGAGCGCCATGCGCAGACGCTGCGGGCCGTGAAAACCGCCGTCATAGTTGCGCGGCTGGTAGACCACGCCCCCCGGTGCTTCCCAGCGCGTCGGCACATCCCAAATCACCGTCGCGGGCGTCCAGCCGCGTTGCATGGCTGCCGCGTAGACAAAAGGTTTTAGCGCAGAACCGGGCTGGCGCGGGGCCAGCGTCACATTCACCTGACCATCAGGCGCACCATAGTCAACACTGCCCACCATCGCTAGAATCTGGCCATCAGGCGCAAGCATCACCACCCCGGCATTGCTCGCCCGGCGCGCTCGCAGTTCTCCAATCTGCTCCGCCGCGATGCGCTCCGCCTCTGCCTGCCACGTCAAATCGAGGCTCGTCACCACGCGCAAGCCCGCCCGGTAGAGCAACTCGGGGCCGTAGGTGCGTTCCAGTTGGTCGCGCACATAGAAGACAAAATGGGGCGCAAGCAATGCGGTCGTTTGCGGCGCAAGAATAATTGGTTCGGCATAGATCGCCTCCGCTTCAGCGCGCGTCAGCATGCCCTGCTGGGTCATGAGGTTGAGCGTCACCCGCTGGCGGGCGCGCGCAGCCGTCATGTTGGTGAAGGGATTGTAGACGCTCGGCGACTGAGGCAAACCGGCCAGCAGCGTCGCCTCAGCCACATTCAACTCCCAAACATGCTTGGCAAAATAGGCCTGCGCCGCCGCCTCCACGCCGTAGGCCTGCGCCCCATAGTAGACCTCATTCAAATAGAGGTTAAGAATTTGATCCTTGCCATAACTCTGGCTCACGCGATAGGCCAGAATCGCCTCGCGCAGTTTACGCTCATAACTCTGCTCGGTGCGCTCATCGGCGAGCAGAATATTGCGCACCAACTGCATCGTAATCGTTGACGCACCGCTGACAATCTCGCCGCTGGTATAATTTTGCAGCGCAGCGCGGATGATGCCACGTAAATCTACCCCCGGATTCGTGTAGAAACCGGCATCCTCAACCGCAATCGTCGCATCCTTCAGCACCTGCGGAATCTGCTCGAAGGCCACGGGGGTACGACGGCCATCCTGCGGCCCCACCAGTTCATAGAGCAGCGTGGTGCCATCACGCGCATAAATACGGGTTGTCTCAAAGGCGCGATGCTCACTGATCTGCTGCGCAGCGGGTAGATCATCGCCATAGCGCCCATAGAGCCACGCCCCCCCCGCGCCGAGCGTCAGCGCTAGCAACAATCCCACCGCCAGGCTGAGTTTCAGGCCCGCAAGCGCCAAACGCAACCCAAATGCCAAGCGGGGGTGGCGCCGCCGGAAGCGCGACACGCGCCGCCGTGGCCGCAAGAAGCGGGGCGGAGGGGGGAGAGCTTTTAGGAATACCGTTTTTGCTGGATCGCGTCCCAATGGCCCTTTTCCTTTGCCCCGGCTCTCTCTCCCAAGGGGGCGAAGATGTTGAGATTCTTGGTGTTTCGATGCAGTTCTAGCATCGTAGGAACAGAGAACAGAGAACAGGATCGCTTTCTGTTCCTCTGTTCCTCTGTTCTTCTGTTCCTCTGCCCCCCTACCCTCACACCTCAAACAGACTCGCCACCGCCACGCGCAAACCGGGCAACACCGGCTCGCCAGTAAGCGTATCATCAGGGCCAAAGGTCTGGACTTCATTCGTAGCAGTGTAGGCAAAGACAGTACGACTCTCGGCATCGAGAACCCAAACGAGGCGAACTTCAATCGCAAAATACGCGGCAAGCTTCTGGCTTAGCGCGGCACGGCTATACTCTGGCGTCACCACCTCAACCACCAGATCGGGCGCAAAAGGCAAAAAGCCCTTGCCGCTCTTTTGGGCATAGCGTTTATTGGAGATAAAGACCACATCAGCCGTCAGAACGGTGGTGGGCTCGCGCTTGGTCATGATACCGACATCGCCGGTACGTACCTTGCCCAAGCCGTGCGCATCGGCAAACATGCGTAGCGCCAGCGCTACATTCAGTTCATAGGCGCCATGTTCATCGCTGGCTGGTCGTAACGGTGCCAAGCCACCCTCCACCAACTCATTCAGGCCATAATCTTCCGATGTGTAGTGCTCGTCATCGTTGAAGTTGGTTTTGGTGGACATGGTCATGTACATTCTCCTGTGAACATAGGAACTGGTAAGGGGGGATTCTTCGGGGGCCACGCTCCATGCGCATGAACGTAAGCTGGGGGGTGCCCCAAACCCGCTCGTAGTAGGCGCTTTAGCGCCGTCCAAGGAGAGGGCAGCGCCGCCAACACGCAACAAAAAATGGGGTGTGGGGCATCGCCCCACACCCCACCGGAGGCCTCGGTGGGATCGGCTCACAGACCGCCCCCTCCTACCGATTCGCCCCCCCAACGGGGCGTGGGGGAACTTGGTTCTCCCACATTAGTGTAAACGGATGGTCTCGCTACTATTGGGTTGCTTTTCGCGCTGTTCTACGCCCATCGGCTCGGCGGGATGTGCGGAATAGGCGGGCGGGGTGGGCTGCGCAGTGAAGGCGGGGGTGCGCCGCCGCCCCAAGCGGCCCAAGGTGGCCCAAACACGCGCTTCGACCTCGGGCTCGCGCCCGCGGATGAGCAGGCTCACGCCGCCAAGCAGCAGCACGCCGGGGAAAATAAACTTGAGCAGCACCAAGAGCGCCAAGCCAAGCCCCCAGAGGGCACCTTGCACCGCTCTATTGGTGTGCCCTAGCAACTTCTCGCGGCGGTAGATCGTAATGCCCGCAAAGGCCAAAAGGGCCGTCGGCAAGAGCCACCAGAGGTTGAAGATCGCCACGATGCCG
Source organism: Candidatus Viridilinea halotolerans (assembly GCA_003934145.1). GTDB lineage: Bacteria > Chloroflexota > Chloroflexia > Chloroflexales > Chloroflexaceae > Viridilinea > Viridilinea halotolerans. The sequence continues at coordinate 3,695 of RSAS01000130.1, forward strand.
AGCGCAATAAGCAGAATGCCAGTTCTACGAGCCTGATGCTGATTGAGATTCATGATTCACTCCTTTGTTGCGTTGGGGCGGCTACGCCCCCCCCGCCGGAAGGGGGAATTCTTCGGGGGCCTGGCCCCCGAACCCCCGCTGGAAGGGGGAATTCTTCGGGGGCCTGGCCCCCGAACCCCCGCCGGAAGGGGGAATTCTTCGGGGGCCTGGCCCCCGAACCCCCGCCAGAGGCTTCCGTTCATTGGTTATACGTTGGAATCTCCGGTAGGGTTGCACTTGAAGCCCAGGTCTGCTGGTCATTTTGCATCAGGCGCGGTAACAGTTGTGCCAGAACAAGCGTACTGAGTACCGATTGCTCGCCGGAGCCGCCGGTCTGTACGATGAGTGGGCGCGGTGCCGAGCGCACCAACTTTTCGGCAACGGCAAGGCGGCGTAGCGCCAGTTCGTAGTGCAAGACGGCGCGGTTGTCTTGGTAGGCGAGTCCCAAGTGCTGCAAGCCGCGTGCCTCGTTTTCCGCCTCTTTGAGCGTCGCCTTGCCTTGCGCCTCGATCTCCCAGCGCACGCGCTGCGCCTCGGTCTCTTTTTGCTGGATCGTGCGCGCTACGTCCTCACGCGCCTTGTTGACCGCCGCACGCACCTCAACTAGGCGCGCTTCGCGTACCTTGCGCGCCCGCTCAATCTCGAGGAGCAGGTTGTCGCTGCGCTGTTTGCGTGTCAATTCCCACTCGCGGGCGTAGGCATCCAACTCCTTCGAGACCCGCTCACGCGTGGCGAGGTGTTGCTGGTACTGGTCGGGCAACTGCACATCGGGGATGTTTGCGCCGGTGATACGCACGCCATAGCGGGCGAGCAGGCGATTCAGATTGGTCTGCATATCGCCGACATCAGAGCCGCGCAGATCGTAGGCGCGCTCGGTCTCGACAATGCGCGAACGTTGGCGAATGGCATCCTGTACGGCGCTACTCAGCACCATATCGAAGTTACTCGCCCCAATGTTGCGCACAAAGGCCACCGGGTCATCAATGCGAAACTTGAGAAAGAACTCGATAGACTTGAGCGGCACATTCTCGCGGGTAGGACTGGCCAGCACTGGCGCGGTGTAGGGGATTTCGGTGCTGGTATCCACCACTGCTTCAATTTTTTCCCAGGGCCACCAGAGGTAGTGCAAGCCGGGGCCAAGCACGCCGATAATCTGGCCCCAGCGCGAATGAACAGCGGTAGTGCCCTGTTCAATCTCGATCTTGGCCGTATTAAAGAGCGAGCCGAACGCAATCAGCAGGAAGAGCAGGAACATGGGTATGCCCAGCCAAAAGAGCAACCCGCCACTGAGCAGCGCCGTGCCCAAGCAGTAGAAACTCAGCCCCAGCCAGATCAGCCAACCGGCCCGACGGCGATCCTTGGGGATCACCACCGGCACGACGTGGCCCGCCTCGCCGCTGCGCAGCAACTCACGGATGCGGCCCCAGGTTGCGACTGCTTCTTTGATTTTGGAGAATTCACGTCGGGTGTCGGTCATGTGATGGACTCCCAGTGTCTATGTGTTGGGCGGGGGAACCGAGTTCCCCCTCTTTTTTTCGCGGGGGAACCAAGTTCCCCCGCACCCCCTTCTGCGCGGGGGCGCCGTCT
>RSAS01000130.1:5420-11941 GCA_003934145.1 Candidatus Viridilinea halotolerans
CCGTCTTTTCGCGGGGGAACCAAGTTCCCCCGCACCCCCTTCGGCGCGGGGGCGCCGTCTTTTCGCGGGGGAACCAAGTTCCCCCGCACCCCCTTCTGCGCGGGGGCGCCGTCTTTTCGCGGGGGAACCAAGTTCCCCCGCACCCCCTTCGGCGCGGGGGCGCCGTCTTTTCGCGGGGGAACCAAGTTCCCCCGCACCCCCTTCGGCGCGGGGGCGCGGTGATCTCGGGCTAAACCCTGAACCCTGAACCCTAAAACCTTGTCACGCCGAGGGGCTTGGCGGGCTTGGCTGCGCCGGCACATGCCCCGCCACTGGCGGTGTGTCGTCGGCGACGAGGCGGCTCAGTTGGGCGTTGCGCGTGCGGATGCGCGCCTTGATCTCCTCAAGGCGGCCACTGATCGCCCGTACCTCTTCGGGGCCGAAGAGCGGTTCTTCGCTCACGCCCACCATGCGCCGGGCAGTTTCGAGGAAGTCAATCGTCTGCTCTTCGCCACCCGCCTGGATGATCTGCGGCAAGTGGCCCGCGACCGCCTCAAGCCGATCTAGAATGTCGCGCTGGTAGCGATACTGAAGGATCTCCGGGAAGGTTGCCGCACTCACGGCGCGAATGTCGAGCGCCTGGGCCTCCAGCAGCGCCGCATTGGCGCGCGCCGCGCTCTGCGCTTCGCTCATCAACTGGCCCGCGTACGCATTGGCGCGGTAGATCTCCTTCTCGCGGGCGGTGTCAATCTGCGCCTGATAGGTCGCAATCTCGGCGCGAATGGCCGACAATTGCTCGTGCAGACCGGCCAACTCGCGGTTGAGATCGCCCTCGTCCTGCTCTTTGCGCACCTGTAGTTCGTACTGGTAGGTGTAGGCCTCTTTCGCCACGCGAATCATCTCTGGCGCAGCGAGATCCATGCGATACTCTTGGCTCGACGGCTCCGCATGGGTGATATTGGCGTTGACGAAGCGTACGGCGGGCAGGAACTGTTGGTTGAGCGTGTCGAGTAGATTTTGCGTACTCTCGCCCACCAGATTGTAGATCTCCGAAGCCTTCTGTTCATAGATCAGGGCGCGTGTCACCTCACTCACCGCATTCTGCAACTTCTCCTGGAAGCCACGCGAACCGCCGAGGGTAAAAATGAACGACGCCGGATCTTCGATCTTAAACTGGAGAAAGAGATCAACCGACGCATTGACCTGACCCGACGTTGGCGCCTCGCGGATGGGCGCATTGTAAGGATACTCGCGGGTCGTATTGACGATATAGCTCACCTTTTTGAAGGGATCGATAATCGACGTACGCCCGGCAGTCACCACCCGTTCCAGCTTACCGAAGCGCGTAATCAGCGCTTGGCAGCCATCGGGCACCATCACAAAACTGTTGCGCCAAAGGTTGTAGCCGACAAACGCGACGAGCAGCAGCCAATAGTGGGGGCCAAAGAGCACAAGCGCCAGCGAACTACTGCCAATCAAGGCTTCCATTGCCGCATCAAACGCGCCGGCAACCAGCGCACCCATAATGCCAACAATCGCCAGCGCACCGGCGACAAACATCCACATCACCGAACGCGGATCACGCGGGATCACCACCGGCGAGATGACATTGGTAAACGTTCCCGCCTGACTCCGTTGGGCAAAACTGCGATTCACCGTCTCGGCAGCCTCTTCGAGCGGCGTACTCATCTGCTCAATACGGGTTCCCGTCGACTCACCAGCGCTGCGCGGCGAGAGGAAATCGGCGGCATTCATGCGGAACTGCTCTACCTGCTCGGTACCAAGCAGATCCTCAGCCAAACGGGCCGCGCGTTGCACAGCAGGGGGGAGACTCATGCGTGGTGACGCTCCTTTCTCTTGACGATGCGACGCGAAAAAATGAGCCTACACATGCATTGTAGCATGCACCAGGGAAGGGTGCGCGAGGGAACCTGGTTCCCGCGTACCCATCACTGGTATAATACAAATCCCCCAAGGAGGTTGCCATGGCCTATAGTGATTTCAAGCTCACCGACCTCAAACCATGATCGTTGAAGCCAAGAACGAGAATATTAAAGGGGGCTTTGCCCAATGCATTGCAGCCATGATTGCGGCGCAACGCTTTAACGAACGCGATCAGCAGCACATTCCCATTATCTATGGATTGGTTACCACGGGTACAAACTGGCGCTTTTTACAACTTGAAGTAACAATCGTTCGCATCGACAATCGTGAATACTACATTGATGATGTGGAGCAGATCATGGGCATTCTCACGTCAATCACCGGGCATCCGCTTGGCGTAGCGGAGTAGGTCGGGAATGGAGATCAATGCGCACAACCACAAAAACCCTGCTCCAGATGGCGCTGCGACGCGCGGCACGCGGCACTGGATCGTCAGTCGAGTTTCTTGAACGGAGCCGCACGGCCATGATGCCCATTCCCGACCTCACCACCATCCTTGGCGCAATCCGTTGGGTACTGATTGGCGGCATTGCGTTGCGCGCCTACGTTCCAGAACGTATGACGCTTGACGTTGATATTCTCATCCATGCTGATGATGAGCCAGCGGCACATGCAGCCTTTAGCGTAGCTGGTTACCACATTACAGGGCCACTGAGCATCGGGGGCTTCACGGCCCACGCGAGCGCTGCCACCGCTCCTATTGATGTCATCACCAGCAGCGCACCATGGCTGGAAGAGGCGCTTACCACGCCAACCTATGATGTTGTAGGTTTTCCGGTGATGCCGCGACCCTACCTGCTTCTGCTGAAATTGCAGGCGGGACGTTCCCAAGATTTGGCAGACATACAACGTCTTCTGCGGGGTACAAGCGTCGAAGAGCGTTCACATATGCGCACCATCATTGCCAACGCAGACCTCGATCTTGTCGAAGACTTTGAAGCGCTCTGTACATTAGCGGATCTGGAGTATGGCAGTTGAACTAAAGTTCTTCAGATAAGGCTTTTAAGATGGTGGGAGGGGGTTTCGGAGAGGGCGAAGCCCTCCCCGAAACCCTCCCCTTCAAGATTATTAAACGAGGCCACCATGTCCGAGCAAGAATTCCCAACGCCCACCCCTTACGACGCGCTTCAAGCGGCCATTCTCGAACTCTTCCACGAAACCGTGAGTCGCTACCCGCCGCCGCACGCCCCCGGTGCCGAACCGAGCAGCCCACCGCCCCACCGCATCGGCGAGTACCTCGTCTACCAGGGCTACCTCTCGCCACGCGAGCTCCACTCCGCCCTGCAAGAGAGCCAAGGGATCAGCGGCGGCAAACCCGTGCCCCTGGGCTTCATCCTTGTCACCCGCTACAACCTGCCCGCGACGGTCATCGCCATGGCGCTACTGCTGCAAACGCTTGACCAACTGGCCCACACGCCCAGGCTACCTCCGCGCTTTCTTGGCGAACAACTGCTGCGTGAAGCCGCGCTGACGCCGCAGCAACTGGCGCTCGTCCTCGAACAGCAGGTCGTAGACTACACCCACGGCCAGTGGCAGCGCATCGGCGACCTGATCGCCAACCACGGCTGGCTCGACGCCGATGCGCTCAACGCCTTCGTGCGCGAAATGCGGGCGGCGTGAGGGGCGGCGGGGCGGCGGGGCGGCGGGGCGGCGGGGCGTGTTCCTCGCTTCTTCGTCAGACTTGAACAACCTTACATGAGCTACGATCGCCGTGGTACATGAATTCTGTAAAAATGCGCCCCGCACGTCGCCGGACGGCAAGAGGATGCAAGAGAATCTGAAACGCCTCGCGCATTCTTGTCTTAATTTTGGTCACACCCATACAAATACAGGAATTGCATGTCATTTCGATTTTCCGGCCATGAAACATTTCCCTTCCGCTATGCATGGCTTCCTAAAGCCTTTCGCGCCCTTGATGCAAATGCACAAACATTTGCCGATGAAGAGGCGGCGATAGTTACCCTCGGCGTGGGAAAGAATATGGTGCGCGCCATTCGCTTTTGGGTGCAGGCCACTGGTATAGCGGAACCATCACCACCAGGATACACGATAACAGATTTCGGAAGGGCTATTCTCAATGATGGTGAGGATGGTCACGACCCATATCTCGAAGATGTTCGCACCTTGTGGTTGTTACACTGGCATCTTGCAACACAGCAGGAAGAGCCATTATTTGCTTGGCATTTCTTGTTGAATCAATGGCAGCACCCAGAAATTAGCCGCACAGAAGTACTGCGTGCCTTCCGCACTGAGGTGAATCGCCAAGAACGTAAACTCTCCGATGTAACGTTGCAACAGCATTTCGATACGTTTTTGCACACGTACGTGCCGACACGGGGGGCCAAAGGCGATCTGCGTGAGGATAATCTCGACTCTCCTCTGGTTGAACTAGAGATCATCCAAAAAATAGGTGAACGAAAGCTCGACAAAACCGGTAAGCGGGAGGCTATCTATGCCTTTCGGCGCGAGGCCAAGCCTGAGATTACGCCTGAACTCTTTCACTACTGCTTAGACAATTTCTGGCAAAAGCAGCACCCGCATGAAAAAAGCTTGACCTTCCGCGCTGTCGCTGTCGCTGCAGGCAGCCCTGGGCAGATTTTCAAACTACCTGAACCAGATATCAGAGAGCGTTTGGTGCGCCTTGCCACACATTCGCATGGACACTTCCAATACCAAGAGTCCTCTACGACACAGCAGATCACGCGCAGCGGCGAGGACGCACCACAAGACTTGCTCGCAAGCATCTACAAACCTGAGGTTCGCCCATAATGACTCATCGGATTGCTGATCTCTTCCAGAGTAAAGTGCGCTTCTTGCGGTCAACTCACCTTGAGCGCGATGTCACTGACCAGTCTGCGCTTCAAGGCTATATCCTAACCGAGCAGCATCATCAACATCTGCTGCGTATGGCGGAGGGGCTTACAACCTCATCGAAGCAACGCGCTTGGCGTATTACCGGGGATTATGGCTCTGGCAAATCATCGTTTGGCCTGATGATCGCCCATCTGTTTGCCCGAAACGACGCTATGCTTCCCGCGTCGCTACAGGAGGTGCTGCATTGGGATGCAGCAAAAATACCCGCACTCCTGCCCGTCTTAGTCACTGGTGCCCGCGAGCCGTTGCGCCAAGCGCTACTCCGTTCCCTGTACGCAGCGGTATGCGACGAGGTTGGTGATGGTAGTGACACGCTACGAAGTCGTATACAGGCCACGCTAGATCGTCCTACTCATAGCTCTGATGGCGACCAGGTCGTGCTCGACTTACTTACTGAGGCAATGAAGTATATTCAACGCTCCACCAGCAAGTGGCAAGGCATCTTTGTCATTCTGGATGAGCTTGGCAAATTTTTGGAGTATGCCGCGTTGCATCCAGAGCGTCAGGATATTTACCTCTTACAAAAGTTGGCAGAAATTGCTGCACGAAGCGACCAAGCACCACTCATTGTGGTGGGTATGCTCCACCAAGGGTTTCATGCCTACGCTGACCAGCTTTCGCAGCCCGCCCAGAAGGAGTGGGAGAAGGTTGCAGGCAGGTATGAAGAGATTGTCTTCCATCAGCCGCTGGAAGAGGCACTGCGCCTCATTACGGAAGCGCTTGGTGTCACGACCGAAGCTTTGCCAATTCAGATCATCAAACAATCGCAGGAAGATCTGCAAAAAACAATCGCGCTTGGTTGGTACGGTATGGCGGCATCAGGCCCGCAGTTGGCGGAGTACGCCCCCAAGCTCTACCCGCTTCACCCCACGGTACTGCCTGTTCTCGTGCAACTCTTTCGTCGCTTTGGTCAAAACGAACGTTCTCTATTTAGCTTTCTCTTCTCGAGTGAGCCGCTTGGCCTGCGCGAGTTTGCCGAACAACCCCTCGCTACTGGCCAGTTCTACCGGCTACACAACCTCTACGACTATGCCCGCTCCACATTTGGCCATAGGCTCGGTCTGCAGGGCTATCGTAGCCATTGGAACTATATCGAGGCGGTCATTGAGAACGTTCCGCACGATGACAGCTTGGCAATGCAGCTACTCAAGACGGTTGGCGTCCTGAACCTGATTGATGCGCACAATCTAATCGCCTCAGATGCGGCACTTGTGCTTGCGTGTGACAATCAGACCGCTGAGGAGAAACTTCATGCATTGCGCCACGAGAGGCGATTGCTCTATTTTCGGGGCGCGGCGGGTGGCTACTGCCTCTGGCCCCATACGAGCGTGAACCTTGACCAAGCCTACGCTGCTGCGCGGCATGCCCTCGGTACGCCGTCCAAGGTGGCCGATCTCGTGCAGACATATTTAGAGACACGGCCACTGGTGGCACGGCGGCACTACATCAAAACGGGGAACCTCCGCCACTTCGATGTTCGTTATGTTTCACCTAACGCTCTTGCACCCACACTCCCTCGGCAAGACACCAATGCTGACGGACTCATTCTCATACCTCTTTGTGAGACAGAAGAGGAGCGGCAGGAAGCACTAAGAGACGCGCAACAGATACATGACTCAACGGTTCTTGTTGCGATTCCCGGCAAGCTAAACAGCCTCCTAGAGCTTCTCCAAGCGGTGCAACGGTGGGAGTGGGTTGCGCAACATACGCCAGAACTCACCCAC
>RSAS01000926.1 GCA_003934145.1 Candidatus Viridilinea halotolerans
AGGGTTTCTGTGCCATCCCAGTGCGCTTGGACGCCCATGCCGGTAACGGCCTGGAAACGTTCGGGTTCGCTGGGGGTGTGGCCCTGCGTGGCGCAGTAGGCCACGAGCGCCTGAGCGAGCGGGTGTTCGCTCTGCAATTCGGCACGGGCGACGGTGGCCAAGAGTTCGTCGCTGGTGACGCCGGGCTGCGGCAGTACATCGGCCACCTCCGGGCGCCCATAGGTGAGCGTGCCGGTCTTGTCGAAAGCGACGACCTTGACGCTGCTTAGCGCTTCGAGGTGCGCTCCGCCTTTGAAAAGAATGCCGTGGCGTGCGCCGTTGGCAATGGCACTGAGCAGCGCGGCGGGCACGCTGATCACTAGCGCACAGGGCGAGGCGACGGTGAGCAGCACCATACCCCGGTAGAAGTTGTCACTAAAATCCACGCCAAAGAGCGACGGCATCAGCAGAATGAAGAGCGCCACTGCGCCAATCACCCCCATCGCGTACCACTGCTCGGCGCGGTCGAGAAAGCTCTGCGTATTGGCTTTGCGCGCCTGCGCGTCGCTCACCATCCCGATGATACGCGCCAGGGTGCTCTCTTCGGCGCTCTTCGTCACCTGCATATCGAGCGCCCCGCTCTGGTTGAGCGTCCCTGCTAGCACGGGTGAGCCAACGCCCTTTTGCACCGGCATCGCCTCGCCGGTAATTGCCGCCTCATCGAAGTTGCCCCGTCCCTGCACAATGATGCCATCGAACGGCACGCGGTCGCCGGGGCGCAGCACCACGCGATCCCCCACCACAATCGCTTCGAGGGCGACCTCCTGCAATTCGTCGTTACGGCGCACCGTCACGCTATCGGGGCGTAACTCCAGCAGCGCGGCAATCGCATTGCGCGTGCGATCTAACGCATAGGATTGCAGCACATTGCTAAGCGAGAAGAGAAAGAGCAGAATCGCCCCTTCTGTCCAAGCATCTAAGTAGGCCGCGCCCAAAGCGGCCAGCACCATCAGCAGGTCTACCTCAATCGTACGCTCGCGTAGGGCCGCAATAATCGACCGTACGGCATAGAAGCCGCCGACGAAATAGGTGGCCACATTCACGGCCAAAAGAAGCCGGGGGTCAACATTCAAGCGCCCCAGGATCACCCCCGCAACAATCCCGACGAGGGTGAGGAGGACAAAAAGTTGCTCAAAGAAAGCCGCATCAAAATGAAAACGACGCTCAGTTTTAACCTTCGTGTGGGTGGGCGTTAGAATGCTCATCGTGCGACCCTCTCGTAGTAGTTTGTTTGTGAACTACTACGAGTGTACCGCGCTGCAAAGGGCTTGTCAAGGGGGAAAAAGCGGTGAGTACGCGGAGAGGCGAGGACGCGAGGATGCGGGAAACGGTGACGGGACACGGCCCAGCCGTGTCCCGTCACCGTTTTGTGCTTGGGCTTGCCCCAAGCATGCCCGTTGGGGGTGCGGGGGCACGGCCCCCGCAAAACACCACCTATTTTTTTCGTGCCAACTCTTGGCGCATCAGCGCCGCATACACAATGGCCAGCATGGTGGCAAAACTAAACCACTGGAGCGCATAGCCCAAATGGGGGCCTTCATCGAGGTTACGTGGATCGAGGGGAAGTGGCAGTGGGGCGTCGTTGCTGCCGGGCAGCGCCTCGACATAGATCGGCAGCAAGGGCGCACTGACTTGCGCTTGCAGCGCTGCGACATCCACACGCATCCACGCAGCAATGCGGCTCTCGCCGGGCAGCGGCAGGTCGCGGGGGGCTAACGGCGAATTGGGGCGCACCTGGGGTGGCCAGGCGATGCCCTCGATCACCACCTCGCGCTCGACCGCGTAGGCTGCGAGGGCCGCAGGCGTCTGCTGATTTGCAGGCAGCCAGCCGCGATCCACGAGAACCGCCGCGTCACTGTCGCGCAGGCGTAGCGGGGTGAGCAGGTGGACACCATCAACCCCACTGGTGGAGCGTCGTCCGCGCAGCACGACACTCTCACTATTGATGAAGGTACCATGCACATAGACCTTACGCCCAGCCAAGGCGGCCCCATCAGCATTGACGAACGTTAGAGCCAGTGGCGGCGCATCCAGCGCCGCAACGCGCAGCGCATTGGCCGCTCGGCGCTCTTCAAGCCGCCCAAGCTGCCAAAAGCCCAGGGTGAGCAGCATCACAAAGATGACCAGCGCGAAGCTGTGTTGCACGAGCCAACGTGGACTGAGGAGACGGTGGTTGGGCATGGTGGGGAACAGGAGAACAGAGAACAGGAGAACAGAGCAGAGAACAACAGTATAGCTGATCTGAACCCCTACTAGGGGCGCAAGGGAACTTGGTTTCCGTCCGGCGGGGGCGCGGGGGCCATGCCCCCGCAAGAATCCCCCCGCCCGGCGGGGGCGCGGGGGCATGGCCCCCGCAGAATCCCCCCGTCCGGCGGGGGCG
>RSAS01000922.1 GCA_003934145.1 Candidatus Viridilinea halotolerans
TGGCGCAACACAATCACGTAGCGAGCCCCCCCCTCCCCCCTTGTGGGGGAGGGGGGCCGGGGGGGTGGGGGGAAAAAGGCATTGGAACGCCATCCAGCGAAAAACTGTATACCTGAGAGCTGCCCCCTCTCCCACGTTGTGGGAGAGGGGGGAAGACATTAAGGTTCTTGGCGTTGCCATGCGGAGCCGCAGGCGGAACGAAGGGTCTCTCTTCGGTCGAAAAGAGATGCTTCGCTACGCTCAGCATGACCGCGCTTTTTGAGCGACAGGGTAACTTTTGCGCTATTGCGAAAGATTGGTGGTGTACGATGAGAGTACCACAACTTGACACACAGAGGAGCGTAAAAGCTCATTATACGTTCAGGTTCATCCATATGCGGCGGTTCGCTGCGCTCTTCGCGCTGCTTTTGCTTACGCTCGGCACGGCAGTGCGGGCGGCGCCCTTCGACGGGCGGGCGGGGATGTTTGCCGACCCGGCCTTCTATACGGTCTGGGAGCGGACTGATCATCCCGACGTGCAACGGGGGCGCAGCTTCTTTTGGGGGCCGCAACCCTGGTTTGATAATGCTGAGGTGATGCGCCAGGGCCAGCATGGTTTGCGCACGGTGCAGTATTTCGATAAGGCGCGCATGGAGATCAATGATACCGCTTCGCGCAGTTATCACGGCGGCGTCACGAATGGTCTGCTGGTGGTCGAGATGGTTTCGGGCGATTTACGCTTGGGCATGGAGTGGTTCGATACCGAGCGACGGCTGCCTGCTGATGTGCCGGTGGCTGGCGATCCGGGCTACCTCAACCCCAATGCGCCTACTTACGCTGCATTCGCGGGGGTCGCGACCATCCGCGAGAATGGCTACCTGGATGCGCCCCGCGTCGGGCAGCCGGTGGTGACGGCGTTGGATCGCCAGGGGCGTATGACGCTGCGCGCCGATTTGGGCGCCGCCTACCCCGCAACGACGATTAGTGCCTATGATGAGAGTACCGGCCACAATATTGCTGGGGTCTTCCAGCAATTTATGCTCCAACAGGGTGCTTTCATGGAAGGTGGCCGCGTGCGCCAAGGAGCGCTGATCGACCCCGTCTTTACCATGGGCCATCCGATCAGCGATCCCTACTGGATCCGCGCTAAGATCGCGGGGGTGGAGCAGGATCTGCTGGTGCAACTCTTTCAGCGCCGCGTCTTGACCTATGTGCCCACCAATCCGCCGGGCTATCAGGTCGAGATGGGCAATGTCGGGCAGCACTATTTCCAGTGGCGCTACCCCCACTTGGGGCGACCGTGGGAGCACAACAGTGTTCCAGTGATGCCGATGGTGGCGGCGAGTACCGCCTTGGGTAGTTCCCATTTCGAGGTGGTGCGCCTAGATGCGCGCCGTCCGCAGGCGCTCACCAGCGGTAGCGTCGAGAGTGTGCCCTTCTCCTATCGCCACAGCTACGACAGCGGGCGGCAGTGTGTGCTGCTCGATTCGCGGCGCGGCGATGGTGTGCATCGCCAGATCTACCAGCAGCCGTTGGGCGGTGCCGAGGGTTGTCCGCCCCGCCGCATCACCTTCAGCGACGGGAGCGAGCCGCCACCCGGCGAGCAGAGCGGCTACGTGCCGCGTGGCAGCGCCAACGACTACAACCCCAGCATTTCGCCCGACGGCACACGCATCGTCTTTGTCTCGGATCGTGAAGGGCCGCCGCAGCTCTACATCGTGCGCGCCGATGGCGGCGGCTTCCCCACGCTGCTCTTTGGCGACGGTTGCCTGCAACAGTACCCCAGTTGGAGCCCCGACGGGCGCAGCCTCGTCTGGGAACGCCAATGCCCCGGCGAGCCCTTCCGCATTATGCGCGGCGACCTGGCCTACACGGCTGATGGCAACCTGATCGGGGCCAGTTTGGTCAATGTAAGCCCACTCACCGACTTGGCGGCGGACAACCGTTTCCCGCGGATGAGTCCCAATGGCATCGAAATCGCTTTTACCTCCTACCGCGACGGCAATAGCGAAATCTACGTGATGGATCGTAATGGTCAGAACCTACGGCGGCTCACCAACCACCCCGCCGCCGACGAAGCGCCCAGTTGGACGCCCACCGGCGAACGTTTGGTCTTTGCCAGCAACCGCGAGGGCGGTTACCAGATTCACATGCTCCACCCATTAACGCTGGAAGTTTATGTGATGATGATGGGCGGCGAGAGTCGTTGGCCTTTGGCGGGGTGGTGAGGATGAGCGACCCTTCGTATCCCGCCGTTCGCATCCCACATCCCCACGGAAAGAGAAGGAGTCGCCTGTGCCACAATTATTGCGTCTGCTGTTGGGGTTAGCCTTGCTCGCGCTGTTGGCCGCTTGCGGCAGTGCGCCCGCCGCACAGCCGGTCGCCCCAACGTCAGCGGCTGAGGCTGGCCCCGTGACCGGGGGAACACTCATCGTCGTCCAGGCGAGCGATCCCGGCAGTCTCAATCCGGCGATTACCACGGGTGGCCCGGTGCATAGCGTCACCGATCAGATCTTTAATGGCTTGGTTGGTCTGGACGACGACCTGAATCCGGTGCCTGAGTTGGCCGAAAGCTGGACGATCAGCGACGACGGGATGATTTACACCTTTACGCTGCGTTCAGGCGTTACGTGGCACGATGGCACACCTTTTACGGCGGCTGATGTAAAGTTTAGCTTTGAAGCGGGGCTGCTCAAGTATCACGCCCGCACCAAGGCGGCGCTGGAGCATGTGCTGGAGGCGATTGAAACCCCCGATGATCTCACGGTAGTCTTTCAGCTCAGGCAGCCCTACGGGCCGCTGTTGCAGCGTCTTGACGTGGTCGAGGCTTCGATTATTCCCCAGCACATCTATGCAGGGAAGGATCTACAAAATGATCCAGCCAACCTCGCACCGATCGGGACTGGCCCCTTCAAGTTTGTGGTCTATGCCCGTGGCGAACGCATTGTGCTCGAGCGCAATCCCGGCTACTTCCGTACCGGGCGGCCCTACCTCGAACGGGTAATCTTCCAGATCATTCCCGATAATGCGACGGCGCTGCTAGCGCTGGAACAGGGCGAGGTGGACTATATGGGTAGTGTGCCGGGGGCTGATCTTGAGCACCTGCAAGCCCTTCCCGATCTTCAGCTTGTCGCGGGCTTCGGCGGCTCCGGCGGGAGCCTCTGTCAGTTGACGCTGATTCCTAATCTCACCCAAGCGCCGTTTGATCAACTGGCGGTGCGCCAGGCGTTTGCCCATGCGCTCGACCGCCAATTTATCCTAGATCGGGTCTACTTTGGCCAAGGCAGCCTCGCTACAGGGCCGATTAGTAGCCAGATGACATGGGCCTATACGTCGGATGTGCCGGCGTATGGCCACGATCCTGCCCACGCCGAGGAGTTGCTCGATCAGGCCGGGCTGCTGCGCGGGGCCGATGGCACCCGCTTCAGCATCGTCTTCACCCATCCTTCCACCTTCACCCGCCTGGGTGAAGTGCTACGCGAACAGCTTAAGGTGGTGGGCATCAACCTTGAGCTAGAGGCACTCGACACCCCCGCAGCGGTGGATAAGGTCTTTGTGCAGAAAGATTTTGACCTCAGCGTCGCCTCGTACTGCAACGGCAGCGATCCAGAGATTGGCGTGCGGCGGGCCTACATCTCAAGCAACATCGGGCCAATTCCCTTTTCCAACGGCGCGGGTTATGCCAATCCCGCCGTGGATCGTCTGCTTGACGCGGCGGCGGCGCTCAGCGAGCGGACAGAGCGGGCGGCGCTCTACGCCACCTTCCAGCAACAGGTGGTGGCCGACCTACCCTACTTCTGGCTGATCGACGCGGCGGGCTACCGCGCCTATCGTAGCAACTTCGCGGGCTTTCGCGTCTCGGCGGGGCCGTTTGTGGAAGAGGCCTACCAGGTGGCGGGTGAGCCCTAGTCTGCCGCGCTACATCGCCCGCCGCCTGCTGCAAAGCATCCCACTCATTCTGGGAATTCTGATCTTCAGCTTTGTGCTGATTCAGTTGGCGCCGGGCGATCCGATCATGCTACTCGCGGGCGAGGGGGGCGATGCGGATTACTATGCAACGATGCGGGCCTACTACGGCCTTGATCGCCCGTTGCCTGAGCAATTGCTACGCTACGTAGGCGCGATCCTACGCGGCGATTTTGGCTACTCCTTCAACTACCGCCAGCCCGTCTTTGACGTGATCCTAGGGCGCTTACCCGCTACACTGCTGCTGATGGGCAGTGCGCTCATCTTTGCACTCACAGTAGGCGTAGGCTTAGGCATCATCAGCGCCCTCCGCCCACGTAGCCTACTCGACCGCAGCATCAGCGTCATGACCCTAACCTTCACAGCGCTACCGGTCTTCTGGTTGGGCCAACTGCTGCTCATGCTCTTTGCGGCCCGTCTCAGGCTCTTTCCAGTGCATGGCATGGTTAGCGTGCGCGCCGATTACACCGGGTTGCGCCACCTTCTCGATCTGCTCCACCACCTTGTGTTGCCCACGATCGCGCTGGGTCTGCTGCAACTAGCCCTGCTCACGCGCCTCACGCGCACCAGCCTGCGCGAGCAACTCGCCGAAGACTACGTGCGTAGCGCACGGGCCAAAGGGCTACAAGAGCGCATCGTCGTGCTGCGCCACGCCATGCGCAACGCCATGCTGCCCGTCATCACCATTATTGGTAGCCACGTTGGCACACTAATCACAGGTGCGGGAGAGAGGCCGGGGGTGAGGGCCATCCGTGGCAACCCAAGAGTGTAACGTGAGAGTCATCTTTCTGAAACCATGTCCGGCTTTCAGCTTTCAGCTATCGGCTATCGGATTTGGTATCACTCCCCCTGCACCCGCCCGCGCAGCGCTTTGAGTTTGCCCCGTTGCCGCTTGGCCTGCTGCCGTCGGGCGTGGACGGCGCGGCTAGGCCGCGTGGCGATGCGCGGGGCCTCGACCGCACTGGCCAGTTCTAGGCGGCGGGCGAGGCGCACGAAGGCGACCTCGAGGTTCGCGGCTTGCGAGCGGCGCTCCGTCGCGGTGACGACGATGCCGCTGGGGCGATGCACGAGGCGCACGCCGGTGGCGTTGCGGTTGCGATGTTGGCCCCCCGGCCCGCTGGCGATAAAGAAGCTGATCTCGGTCTCTTCTGCGATGATCTCGCGTTTGAATTTGGCATCAGGGGGCATCGTCGCTACCGCTTAATTCACCCGGTACGCCGCTACCGTCTCTTGGAGCATGCGCGCCAAGTTGGTCAGATCCTGTGCGGCCCGCTCGGCTTGGCGCGTCGAACTGAGCGTCTGCTGGGTGGCCTGTTGGATGGAGTTGATCGCCTGCACCACCTGATCGAGTCCGCTTACGGCCTGACGCGCCCCCGACGCCATCTGCACGTTGGTCTGTGTGCCGCTCTCGACTTCGGCGGCGATGCGGTGGATCAGGTCGCCCGCCCGTGTGATCATGGTGCTACCCTGCTCGACGCGCCGTGTGCCCTCTTCCGTCACCATCACTGCCGCGTTGCTCGCCTTCTGGATCTCGCTGAGGATGTCGCGCACCTGCACCGTGGCCGCCTTGGAGCGTTCGGCGAGGGCGCGCACATTCTGGGCCACCACCGCAAAACTTTTGCCCTGCTCGCCCGCCCGTGCCGCCTCAATCGCCGCATTGAGCGCCAAAAGGTTGCTCTGGTCGGCGATTTCGCTCACCGAGGTGGTAATCGTGCCAATCGCCTGCGTCTGCTCGGCGAGGGCCATAATTGTCTGGGCGATGCTTTCGACACACGTACGCACCGTATTCATGCCCTGGATGCTCTCTTCCACCGTGGTGGTACCCTCGCGGGCCAGCCGCAGCGCTGCCTGGCCATCATCGGCCACGCGTGTCGCCTGCTCGTCGGAGTAGCGCGTGATCTGCTTGACCTCCTCGACCGTCGCGGAGGTTTGGGTAACGGCGGCGACCTGTTCGGTGGCACTGGCGGCCTGTTGCGTCGTCGCGGCCAGGATTTCGGTGGCGGCGCTCGAAATATCGGCTGCCGCACGGCGCAACTGGTTAGTGAGGCTGGTGAGGCTCGCCACCATCTCGTTGAGGCCGCTGCCGAGTTGCCCCATGGCGCCGTTGGTACGCACGTCTAGGCGTTGGCTCAGGTTGCCCTGGGCGACGGCTTGGACGAAACGCTGATACTCTGCGACGGTGGCATCCAGTTCGGCGCGCCCCTGCGCCTCGGCCTGTTGCAACCGTTGCGCTTCACTTTGGGCCGTACGCGCCTCACTGATGCGTTCAAGCAAATTGTCGGCCATGGCGTTGAAGCGCTGCCCCAAGATGCCAATTTCATCTTGGCGATCCACGGCAATGCGCCGCTGCAGATCGCCCTCCGCCACCGCTGTGACGGTGGCGACCAGTTCGTTCAACGGGTTATTCAACGACCAACGCATCACCAGAACGGTGACGATAATTGCCGACAGGACGGCAACAAGCGTTAAAAGCAGGGCGAAATTCGTTTGCGCATTGACCGCTTGGTAGAATTGATCAGTGGGAACGCGATGGACATAGTACCACGGCATGCTGCGCAGCGGGCGAATGACCGACTCGCCAGGGACATTAGCATTGAGTTCGCCCGCAAAAAACTCCTGCTCGCTGCGATTGCGCTGTAGCGCGTTGATACTCGCGCGCAATTCGACCAAGTTAGTTGCCCCGGCCAAGATGCTCGTGGTCGCGGCACCAAAACGCTGCTCGGCCACCAAGCGGGTACGCACCGCTTCCGGGAGTGGCGTGGCGGGGCGCAAGAGCAGTTCAGGCCGACTAGGGACACTCAGGCGAATGCCATTATCGTCGAGCAGCACACTATAACTGCCCGTGCCACTGCGATCAGTATCGAGCGCAACGAGGGCGTGCAGCGGCTCAAGGTCGGTACGCACATCTACCAAGCCAAGCAGCGCCCGATTTGGCCCATAGACTGGAGCGACAAAATGGAGGCCAATCTCGTCCGAACCGGGCTCGCTGGCGATGTCGGACATAGTGGGGGTGCCATTCAGCCCACCGCGAATCTCCGTTCGGCCACTACGATCCTGGCCCAAAATCGCAGCATCGGTACTGAGTACCACCCGCCCTTGGGTATTGAGCAGCGAAACGGCCCGATAGCCATACGATTCTTGGGCGGCATCAATGACTGTTTGGCCGCGCGCCCGCGCCTCGGCATCGTCCTGATCCTGCAACATCACAATAATCAGCGGCAACTGCGCAAAGAGGCGCACCGAAGCGAGACGGTCGCCAAGATAGCCCTCAAGGCGTTCGACCCCATTGAGCGCCTGGGTATCAATTTGGCGTTGCGTCGCCACAAACACATTGTCGCGGGCGAGGTAATTGGTCACCAAGGTCAAACTCAGCATGGCAATCAGGGCAATACCGAGCGTCACGAGTACCATCCGACTGCTTAGAGAACGTGCTGGAGAGAAACGTCCGAACATACCCGCCTCCACTTGCCAAGCCGGCACCAAGGGCCATTGTTTATACGCGAATTATACGACTCAGATAGCACGGGGGCATTACAGTGCCCAACTATAGAGTTGGGGAAATACTAAGGGTGTGACCAAAATGGGCAGGTAGGGGGTGCGGGGAAACCAGGTTCCCCCGCACTTCCCCCTGTCCGGCGGGGGTGTAGGGCACCGCCCTACAGATTCCAGCCACACCCAAATACTAAGATACAAGTGACCTAAGAGGGCGTGTGGTATGATGGGGGCACTGGTGCTACAACAAGTACGGGGGTTTGGAGGCTTGGCCCCCAAGCATCTCCCCGCACCATATCCAAAGAAACCACAACGCTATGAGCCGTATCAGCGAGACTTTTGCCCGCCTACGGGCTGAGGGGCGCGTGGCCCTGATGCCCTATTTGACGGTGGGTTTTCCGGAGCGTGAGAGTGCGCTGGCGTTGGTGCCGGCGATGGAAGCAGCGGGAGCGAGCCTCTTTGAGTTGGGGGTGCCCTTTTCTGATCCGTTGGCAGATGGGGCAACGATCCAGCGTTCGGCGCAACGGGCGCTGGCCAATGGCATTACGTTAGCCGATTGCATTGCGACGACGGCCCAACTGCGCGAGCGGGGGGTGCGTGCGCCGCTGCTGCTGATGGGTTACTACAACCCATTGTTGCGCTACGGCCTTGAACGCGCCTGCCGCGACCTCGCCGCCGCCGGCGGTGATGGCTGGATCGTTCCCGACATGCCCCCCGAAGAGGCGGCAGATCTGCAATTGGCTGCGCAAGCCAACGGCCTCGACCTGATCATGTTTGTGGCCCCCACCACCCCCGATGAGCGCATTGCCCAGATTGCGCAACGGGCCAGCGGTTTCATCTATGTTGTGGCGCTTACTGGCGTAACGGGGGCACGCCAGAGTATGGCTGCCAATCTGGATGCGGTGCTGGCCCGCGTGCGCCGCG
This sequence comes from Candidatus Viridilinea halotolerans, assembly GCA_003934145.1. GTDB lineage: Bacteria > Chloroflexota > Chloroflexia > Chloroflexales > Chloroflexaceae > Viridilinea > Viridilinea halotolerans. The sequence goes on from RSAS01000922.1 coordinate 8,362, forward strand.
CCAGCGACCTACCGCTTGTCGTCGGCTTCGGCATCAGCCAACCCGAACATGTCGCCGAAGTTGCCCGCAGCGCCGAAGGTGCCATCGTCGGCAGTGCGCTCATCGCCCACCTCGAACACCAGACGCCGGAAGCGGCACCTGAGGCCGCAGCCGCGTTTGTGCGCACCTTGCTCGGCACCACCGCAGAGTGACGGTTCCCAAGCGGGCGTGGGCGAACCGAGTTCGCCCACCTTCACCCCAAGGAGTAAAAAAGATGGAAGCGAAAGCATACGTCTTGATCGAGGCCGAGTCGGGGCGCATCGCCGAAGTGCTGACAGCGCTGCGGGCGCTTGAAGGCATAAGTGCAGTGGATGCGGTCACCGGCCCTTACGACATTGTGGCGGTGGTGCAGACGCCCGATCCGCGTCAGATTGGGCGCTTGGTGATGAACGAGATTCAGGGTGTCGAAGGCATTAAACGCACGGTCACCTGTATTGTGATTGGCTAGTGAGGCGTGTACCATGAATGAAGCCCTTCGCCGGCGACGCATCCGTTGGGGCGTCAATGGTGCTTTAATCCTCGCTGCGGTAGCGATTGTGCTTGGCGGGCTCTTTAATGTACTCATCGCCATTGCCGAGCAGCGCCCCCCCAGCGAGGGGGCAACCATGTTCTGGCTTGGCCTGCTTGTACGCTCAAGCCTAGCTTGGGGGTTGGGGGCCATCCCCTTTGGGGCGGCGCTGGGTGTTTTTGCTTCGATGATCTGGCGGCATGAAGTGTAAATAGGCCTTCTTTTGTGTTGCGTGTTGGCGGCGTAGCCGCCAACACGCAACACAAAAGGATCTCCGAGGGCGGCACAGCCGCTCACAAATTCGCATCAAACGAAAGGCAAGCACAAACAGATGAGCAATCTCGACGCCCGCATCGCCGACTTTCTTGCGCAGCGACGGATCGCTGTGGCGGGGCTTTCGACCACGCGCAGCATTACGGGCAACCTGATCTACAAGAAACTCAAGGGTGCTGGCTACGATCTGGTGCCGATCATGCCCAAGGGCGGGATGTTTGAGGGAGCGCAGAGCTACCCCGATCTCGCGGCGGTGCCAGGCAAGATTGACGGCCTCTTCATTGCCACCCGCCCCGAGGTGACGACGGAGTTGGTGCGCCAGGCGGTGGCAGCGGGCGTGCCACGCATCTGGATGCACGAGTCGTTGGCCAAAAAAGCCACGAGCGTCTCACCCGCAGGCGTAGCGATCGGGCGTGAGCATGGCATCAGTGTGATCGCGGGGGCCTGCCCGATGATGTATGTGCAGCCGGTGGATCTTGCCCACCGCTGTATGTGTTGGCTGATGAAGGTGACGAAGCGCCTGCCGGAATGAGTGAAAACGTGTAGGAAGGGAATGCGAGGGAACTTGGTGCCCTCGCATCCTCCTTTCGTTTTGGGTGTGACCAAAACGTGTAGGGAGGGGGGCGGGGGAACCAGGTTCCCCCGCATTTCCCCCTGTCCGGCGGGGTATGGGGCGCAGCCCTACACGTTTTGGTCACACCCTTTACGTTTTGGCGGCCTCGCCGCCAAAACGAAAACAAAAAGAGAATACGGAGCAGACCTATGCTACAATAGTGCTATTCTGAATCAAAATCCGCCGCAAACTAACCACAGCAGGTATCATGCATGAAAGTCATCAACGAGCCCCCTACTCATTTCAATCTTGAGCGCATGCCCAAGGATCTTCAAGATAAGTTACGTAGCCTGTATAAAGTTGACGATGCAAAAGACGAATATTTCCAACCTAACGCAGTCTATCAAGGCGATGCGCGCGATCTGCTGGGCAACATCCAACCCAACAGTATTGCGCTAAGCGTTTGGTCGCCACCCTATTTTGTGGGCAAAGATTATGAGGCGTACCTTACCTTTGAAAGTTGGCAAGAGCTGCTCAAAAGTGTCATCTATTCACTCTTTGCCCTGATTCAGCCTGGGGGTTTTCTTGCCATTAATATTGCTGATATTCTCTGTTTTCGTGACCCATCAATGCCTAGAATTCAAGCGGATGTAATTCACGGCAAGCGATCTTCAGTTACTAAGCAAGATGTTCTGCGGACATGGGCTGAAAACCCTACCTATACTCGTCATCAGATTGCTAAAATGCTGGGTTGTAGTGAACAGACTATTGACAGAAGACTCAACGGCAATAATATTCGTGGTGGTAAACATGAAGCTCAGACCCGTGTGAAGATAGTGGGCGGTTTCATCGAGCAGTGGGCATTAGAGGCTGGCTTCTTTCCCTATGATCGGCGTATTTGGGTCAAAGACGCTGCTTGGGAAAATTCCCGTTGGGCCAACTCTTCATACCGTGCAGTAGATGAGTTTGAATATATTTATATTTTTTGGAAACCAGGTGTAACAAAATACGATCGTCAGCGCCTCACTGCTGATGAATGGAAACATTGGGGGTCGCGTGCTGTCTGGGAATTTCCTTCGGTACGTGCAAATGATGACCATGAAGCGAAATTTCCGCTGGAACTGCCCCTGCGCCTTATCCGTCTGCTTACCGATCCCGAAGATATTGTCTTAGACTGTTTTCTTGGTAGCGGCACAACCGCCGTTGCATGTGTGCGTGAAAATCGTCGCTATATTGGTATTGAACTTAATGAAAATTACGCCCGTTTGGCCCATCGCAATATCGAGGTAGCCTTGCATGATTTAGTTGCAAACCAGTCAACATATCTCGAAGAGAAGCAGTATGTACAGGCACAACATGAAGATTTGTTAAAGGAAATCCATGCATGACCACGATCGATCCACATACTTTACTTGATGATTTGGATCGAATTGAAGGCATCGAAAAAGCATCGTTGCGCATGGTGGCTCAGGCGCTATATGATTACCGCGAAGATGCTGCTTTCATCTTTGACGCGGAGAACGATCAGGTTGCCGATATAGGTGAAGATATTACCCGTGAAGCCCTTGATCGGCTAGGTAGTTCAAGAGTACACCAACGCTTATTTGGTAAAGTTGATTATAAACGGGCATGTTATCTGTTTCATCCAGATTTTGCGGTAAAACAAGCCCTCTTTGTCGACTCAAAAGCAGAAAAGGTAAGTGGTGCTGGGACAGCAACTTTGCAGATTAGTCAACTCTCAATGACAGTAAAGCAGATTCGTGCTGGTGAGGCTATCTCTATCCCAGGCAGATTACCTCAGATTATTACGCTAAACTACGAACATTTTCTTACAACCACGATATTTGTAAAATATGCCTATGAAGAGAGCGAAAAGCGCAATCTTCGCTATATTATTATTGCTGCATTACCTAATGGCCTATTACAGGATAGATACAATCTGCATGAGCTTGATACCATCTGGTTAGCAGGAAGAAATGCGCCTTCTCTGGGTGAAGAATTTCGGGTGCGCTTGCACTTTGAGCGCCTGAGGCAAAAAGCTCCTTGGCGCGTACAGAACATTCCTATGCAGCCGCAAGCCTATGCGTGGCGTGAGTAATTCGAACCCTAAGACATGGTTTCAGAAAGGGGCTTCGCGCTTTACAATCGTAGTGCCGACTTT
>RSAS01000512.1:0-84 GCA_003934145.1 Candidatus Viridilinea halotolerans
AATCACCTATCCGTGACTTGCCGAGCGAATGTTCTGTCCGCCCTTAAACCCGCCGGTGGGTTTGCGGGGGCCATGCCCCCGCAA
>RSAS01000512.1:184-7573 GCA_003934145.1 Candidatus Viridilinea halotolerans
ACCCCTTCCCGCCGGTGGGGGCGCGGGGGCCATGCCCCCGCAAACCCCTTCCCGCCGGTGGGGGCGCGGGGGCCATGCCCCCGCAAACCCCTTCCCGCAGGCTAAAAGTTTAAAATGGTGAATAAAAGTTCCCTTACAATAGATTATCCCTCACTTGTTGCAGACGCAACTATCCCCTAAGATACTATTAGGAATTCTGCGGGGGCCTGTGCCCCCGCACCCCCGTCGGCGTGCCCGCCAGAAGCTTACGTTCATACGCATGGGACTCTTGTCTCCAGGCGAACTCTTTGGCGCAACTGTGCGCTATAATCCCACACACTGCCCTCTAGTGCCTACCAGTCAAGGAAGGATCTGTCCGATGACGACGTTGGATACCGATACCCTAGAGATGGTGCTGGCAACCATCCGTGAGTACGCAGAGAAGGAACTGAAACCGGAGTTCCTGCGCGAACTGGACGAGCGCGATGAGTTTCCACACAAGGTGCTGGCCGACCTCTATGACGCAGATAAGATCGGCGTCCATCTGATCTTCATTCCTGAAGAGTATGATGGCCTCGGCGGTGGTGCCTACGACGTCTACCGCGTCAGTGAGCAGATGGCACGCATTGACCTGGGTATCGCGACCGGCGTTCTCGCTACCTTCCTCGGTACCGACCCGATTGTGGTTGGTGGCACCGCTGAGCAGAAGGCCCATTGGATGGGCCGCATCGCCAATGAGGGGATGTTGGTGGCCTATGGCGCAACGGAGCCCCAGGCGGGTTCCGATCTGGGTACGCTCACCACCAAGGCGGTGCCGGTTGAAGAGGATGGCCGTATCGTTGGCTATAAGCTCTCGGGGCGCAAGCAGTGGATCTCCAATGGTGGTGTCGCACAGCTCTACACCATCCTCGCCAATGCGCCCGGCGGCCCCTCTTGGTTTGTCCTTGAGGCCGGTCAGCCCGGTTTTGGCTACGGGAAGCCCGAAGATAAGCACGGCATTCGTGCCTCCAATACGGCAGCCCTTTTTCTCGATGAGGTCTTTGTGCCCGCCGAGAATCTCGTTGGTGGCGTCGAGGGCCAAGGTCTCGCCCAAGCCCAAGCGGTCTTTGGCTATACCCGTCTGATGGTGGGTTCGTTTGGCCTCGGTGGCGGCTGGGAACCGCTCGAACGCGCTATTCGCTACAGCCAAACCCGTGTGCAAGGCGGCGGGCTGCTCTCCACCAAGCAGGCTTTTACGCATAAACTGCTCGTGCCCAACGCGGTACGCCTCGAAGCCTCCCGCTCCTATATCGAGTGGGTCGCAGAGCGCATCGATAGCGGTAAGCCCGATCAGCAGACTGAGGGCGCGGTGGCGAAGTATTTCGCTACCGAGAGTGGCAATAAGGCCGCTGAAGATGCCATTCAGGCCCACGGCGGCTATGGCTATACCAAAGAGTATATGGTCGAGAAGCAGAAGCGCGATGTGCGCATCACCTGTATCTATGAGGGTACCTCGGAGATCCTAGAGTGGACGATTGCGCGCGACCGCTGGCAGGCTCACCTCAAGACACGCGGTACCTTCTATAACGATTGGGCCGTGCAACTTGAGACGCTGGCCCGCGCCAATGCCGAGAGCGGTGCCGCCCACGCCGCGCTCGCTATGCGTGCCCTCGCCGTGATTATGGAGCGCTGCCGCCTCGACCGCCTCACCCGTAATCAACACATCCTCTTCCGCCTCGGCGAACTGATCGCCTGGGCCGAAACGGCGGCGATCTTCTGCGAGCGCTCACTCAGTACGCCAAGCATCGCCGTGCCCTTTAGCCCCGAGGTGCAACGTACCATGGCCCGCGTCCACGCCCGCGAAGCGGCCATGAAGGTGGCCACCGATGGCCTGCGCTGGTGCATCAGCGCCGGCCAGACCGACCCTAATCTGGCTAATCACCTTAATCTGCCGGCGATCTACAACGCCCAAGCCGGTCAGATCAGCGATATGAATAGTGTGGCCGAGGCGCTGCTGGCCGCCTTTCCGGCGGAGTAGCGTGGCCGTGCCCCGCTGGGGATTTGTTTGGGGCTACGCCCCAAGCTCTCTTTCTTCTTTCGTGTTGGCGGCTTCGCCGCCAACACGAAAGAAGAGAGTTCATCGGGGGAGGCTTCGCCTCCCCCGAACCCCCACCGCAAGGCAGGTGGCCCGCTCCAGCGCAACAGAAATGAACTAGGTTCTGGAGTAGACTCAAATGGATCATACAAACCGCGCTATCGCTGTCGTTGGCGTTGGCGCTATCCTCCCCGACGCACTCAACGCGCGTGCCTTTTGGCAGAATGTTCTCGACCGACGCTATAGCATCAGCGAAACCCCCGCTGATCGCTGGAGTGTCGCTGACTATTTTGATCCCGATCCTAGTGCGCCCGATAAGACCTATACCAAGATCGGTGGTTGGGTAAGTGGTTTCCAGTTCGCTTGGCAGCGTTTTCGTATTCCGCCGAAAGTGGCGGCGGCGATGGATCAGGGCCAGCAGTGGGCGGTAACAATGGCCGCTGAAGCCTTGGCCGATTATGGTTTTCCTGATCGCCCGCTCAATACCGATAATACGGGGGTGATTTTGGGTACGGCGATGGGTGGTGAGTTGCACTATCTCACCAACCAGCGCGTGATCTTCCCTGAGTATGCGCGCTATTTGCGGGCGACGCCCGCCTTCCAAGCGCTGCCGTCTGCGGCTCAGGCGGCGCTGCTGGCCGAGTTTCACGCGGCGATGGATCGCGATCTGCCAGGCATCAGTGAGGACTCGATGCCCGGTGAGTTGCCCAATATTGTCGCTGGGCGCGTGGCGAACGTCTTGAATCTGCGTGGCCCCAATTTTATTACCGATGCCGCATGCGCTTCTACCTTCGCCGCCGTCGCTGCGGCGGTCGAGATGCTCAGCGAGGGCCATGTTGATGCGGTACTCACCGGCGGCGTAGATCGCAATATGGGCATCTCCACCTTTGTTAAGTTCTGCAAAATCGGTGCGCTTTCGGCCACCGGCACGCGCCCCTTCGGTGATGGTGCCGATGGCTTTGTGATGGGCGAGGGCGCCGCCGCCTTCCTGCTCAAGCGCCTTGAGGATGCCGAACGCGACGGCGACAAGATCTACGCCGTGATTCGCGGTGTCGGTGCCTCCTCCGACGGCAAGGGCAAAGGCATCACCGCGCCCAATCCGCTCGGTCAAATTTATGCGATTGAACGCGCCTGGTGCCACGCCGGCCTCGACCCCGCCACCTGCACCCTCGTCGAAGCCCACGGCACCAGCACCCGCGTCGGTGATGTGGTGGAGATCGAGAGTCTCTCCAAGGTCTTTGGCGGCGCCGAGCGCGGACGCATCGGCCTCGGTTCGGCCAAGAGCAACATCGGCCACCTCAAGGCGGGTGCTGGCGCAGCCGGCCTGCTCAAGACGATCTTTGCGCTCCACGAGAAGGTGTTGCCGCCGACGCTCAATGCCGATCCCGCCAATCCCAACGTGGACTTCAGCCAGACGCCCTTTACGCTGCTGCACGAGGCGCGTGCGTGGGAACGGCCCGCCGCCTTCCCGCGCCGCGCTGCGGTGAGCGCCTATGGGTTCGGTGGTACCAATTTTCATCTTGTTTTGGAAGAACATGTGCCGGGTATGCTCCGTACCGAACCAACGCGCTACACAGGTGCCACCATCTCGGTTGCACATGGGGGGAGCTCTAGCAGCCACTACACAGCGCCAGCGCCGGTCGCCCAGAAGCCCCCGCTGCGCGGCATCCTCGCCCTTGGCGCCGCGACGCCCGCCGCGCTCGCCGAGCAACTCGCCGCGACGCTCGAACGGGTGCGCGGCGGCTGGACGCCCCCCATCGCGCCACCCGATCCTGCTGCCTTGCGCCAAGCCGAGCGCCTTGTCGTAGATTTTGCCGATGCTGCCGATCTGGCCGGTACGTTGGCCAAGGCGATGAAGGCGGCCAATCTGAACCTGCCCGCAGCATGGAAGCCCTTAGCGGCGCAGGGCGTCTTTCGCGGTAGCGGCCAGCCCAGCGGCAAGATCGCCTTCCTCTTCCCCGGCCAGGGCAGTCAGTACCTCAACATGGGCCGCGAGTTGGCCCAAGCCTCGCCTGCCGTCGCTAAGGTCTTCCAGGAGGCCGATGCGGTCATGACGCCCATTCTGGGCCGTCCGCTCACTTCCTACCTCTTCGTGGAGAGCGACGATCCGGCGGTACTCAAGCAGGCCGAACGCGCCCTGATGCAGACCGCGATCACCCAGCCCGCCATGCTCACGCTCGACATCGCCATTCTCACGCTGCTCGCTGAGTATGGCATCCAGCCCGCCATGGTGATGGGCCATTCGCTCGGTGAGTATGGCGCGCTCGTCGCCGCCGGCATTATGCCCTTCGCCGAGGCGCTCGAAGCCGCCGCCGCCCGCGGCGCCGAGATGACCAAGGTGAGCGTCGAGGACAACGGCTGGATGGCTGCCGTTATGGCCCCGCTTGATGTTGTGCAACAGACCATCAATGAGGTTGACGGCTACGTCGTCGCCGCCAATCTCAACAGCTACAGCCAGGCGGTGATTGGCGGCGCGAGCCAAGCGGTCGAGCATGCCATTGGCGCGTTTGTCGCCAAGGGCTTCCAAGCGCAACGCATCCCCGTCAGCCACGCCTTCCACACGCGCATCGTCGCCCCGGCCTCCAAGCCGCTACGGGCGCTGCTGGATCGCCTACAGATCTCGCCGCCGCGCATACCGCTGGTCGCCAACGTCACCGGCGAACTCTACCCGACGGGCGTAGCGGAGATCAAAGATCTGCTCGAACGCCAGATCGCCTCGCCGGTGCAGTGGGTCAAGGGTCTCGAAACGCTCTACCGCGAGGGCTGCCGCGTCTTTATCGAGTGTGGCCCCAAGAAGGCGCTCAAGGGCTTTGTTGATGACGTACTGGGGCGCAAGCCCGACGTGCTGTCGCTCTTTAGCAACCACCCCAAGAGCGGCGAACTGGCCAGTTTCAACCAGGCGCTCTGCGGCCTCTACGCAGCGGGTTGCGTGCCGGAAGTCAGCCCCGCCCCCGTCGTGCATGCGCCGACGGCCAGCGTAGCCGCGCCCAGCGCCCACCCTGCGGCGGTAACCACCGATCCGCTGGAGGAGATACGTGTGACCAACAACCCACACAATGGCAACAGCCCCGATCTCGCCGCCCTCGGCAATCTCTTGGCCCAAGCGCTCCAGGGGGCCAACGCGCCGCAGAACGGCACGCCGCAAGCCTACGACCGCAACAGCCCACCCAGCGGCTCCGTCGTCATCTCCGGCACCGGCTTGGGGCTGCCCGGCGCCGAGAAGCCGGTCATGGCTGAAGATAACGTCGCCCGCATCCTGCGCGGCGACCAGTTGATTGACCTCATCCCCGAACGCTTCCGGCGCAAAATGCTCGCCAAGCGCGTCACGCGGGTGGTCAAGGGCGACGACGGCGGCGGTAGCTTCCAGACCATCGAAGATAGCGCCGAGGTGATTAAGCTGGCCGGGCGGCCCGGCAGCTTCGACCTCACCGCCGAGTATGGTGTGCCCGCCAGCCTTGTCGCCGCCCTCGACGCCACCAGCCAACTCGCCATCGCCGCCGGCCTCGATGCGCTGCGCGAAGCGGGCATTCCCCTCGTCCAGAGCTACAAGAAGACGAGTCGCGGCTCCTTCCTGCCCGACCGCTGGCTGCTGCCCGAGGCGCTGCGCGACGAAACGGGCATCATCTTCACCTCCGCCTTCCCCGGGCTGGATCGTATCGCCGACGAGTTCCAGCGCTACTACGAGCATGAGGCGCGTCAGCAGTTGCTGGATGAACTCGAAGCGCTACGCGCCGAGGTGCGCGACGAGCAGACCCTCATGGCGCTCAGTCGGCGCATTGCGGCGCTGCGTGAAGAGCTTGCCGCGCAACCCTACGAGTTTGACCGCCGCTTCATCTTCCGCATCCTCGCCATGGGCCACAGCCAGATGGCCGAGTATATCGGCGCACGCGGCCCCAACACCCACGTCAACGCCGCCTGCGCCTCCACCGCCCAAGGCATCGCCCTGGCCGAAGACTGGATCCGCAGCGGACGCTGCCGCCGCGTCCTCGTCATTGGCGGCGATAACGCCACCAACGACCAGCTTATGGAATGGATCGGTGCGGGCTTCCTCGCTACGGGTGCCGCCGCCACCGACGACAAGGTAGAAGAGGCCGCCCTACCCTTCGACCGCCGCCGCCACGGGACGATCCTGGGCATGGGGGCGTGCGCCCTGCTCGTCGAGAGCGAAGACGCCGTGCGCGAACGCGGCATGCGCGCCATCGCTGAACTGCTCGCCAGCGAGACGAGTAACAGCGCCTTCCACGGCACACGCCTCGATGTTGCCCACATCAGCCAAGTGGTCGAGAGTCTCGTCGGGGCCGCCGAACGGCGCTTCGGCTTAGACCGGCGCACCATGGCCGCGCAGACTGTCTTTGTCAGCCACGAAACCTTCACGCCCGCCCGCGGCGGCAGCGCCTCGGCGGAAGTGGCCGCGTTGCGTCACGTCTTTGGCCCCGCCGCCAACGAGATCGTTGTCGCCAACACCAAGGGACTCACCGGCCACCCCATGGGCGTCGGCATCGAAGACGTCATCGCCGTCAAGATTCTGGAGCATGGCATCGTGCCGCCGGTACCCAACTACCGCGAGGTAGACCCCGATCTCGGCACGCTCAACCTGAGTCGCGGTGGGCGCTACCCCGTGCGCTACGCCATCCACTTCGCCGCAGGCTTCGGCTCGCAGCTCGCCCTGACGCTGCTGCGCCACATCCCCGGCTCCGCCGATCGGACAGACAATCGCCCGCGTTATGACTACTGGCTGGCCCAAGTGACGGGCTACGACCGCGCCGCAACCGAGGTAGTGCAGCGGGTATTGCGCGTCCAGGCCCAAGGCGCGCCGCAGCGCGTCCCCGCGCCAAGCAGTTGGCATTCCGGCACCGGTCCCACCCAGCGCGCCGCCTACGCCCCCGACCAGCCCGTCAGTTACGCGCCCAGCGCACCAGTCCGCAGCAGCTACGTCCCCACCCCGCAGCCCGTTGCCGTCCCCGTGGTGGCCCGTAGCAGCAACGGCGGCAGCGGCAACGGCAATGCTCGCCATGCGCCGGTGCGCGAGGCGGAGATGCGCGAGGCGGAAGAGGCGCGGATGCGCGACGCGGAAGAGGCGCGGATGCGCGACGCGGGAAGCATCGCGCCTACGCATGCGCATCGCACCCCACTGCCCCTCGTCGCTGACCATCAGCCCCTTGTCACAGACCATCAGCCCCTCGTCGCTGACAACTCGTCGCTCGTCACTCATCACTCGCCACTCGTCACTACCCCTGCCCCACTCATCACTCATCACTCGTCACTTGTCACTGATCCGGTGGAAGCCAAAGTCCTCGACCTCGTCGCCGAGAAGACCGGCTACCCCTTGGAGATGC
>RSAS01000512.1:7673-11889 GCA_003934145.1 Candidatus Viridilinea halotolerans
ACGCTGCGCTCAGTGATCGGCTTCGTCCACAGCCACCGCCCCGACCTCGTTGCCGCTCCACCGACCACGGACAACCCACCACCGACCACGGACAACGCCCCACTCATCACTCATCACTCGTCACTTGTCACTGATACCGCCCCCCGCCGCGTCGTCGTGCCGGTGCTGCGTCCTCCCCTGGCGCTCTGCAAAGCGACAGACGTGGCCCTTGCGGGCGGGCGCGTGTTGGTTATGTTGGATGAAGATGGCGTCGGCGAGGCGCTGGTAGCGCAATTGGCGCAACAGGGCGCTGACGTGCTCAGCGTCGAGACGCCGTCCGACGACGCGGCGCTGGTGGCACTGATCGAGCAGCAGCAGGCCAACGGGCCGCTCAGCGGCATCTACTGGCTGGCGGCGCTCGCTGGCGAGCCGGAGCTTGAAGAGCTTGATCTGGCGCAGTGGCGCGAACTGAACCGCGTGCGCGTCAAGAACCTCTTCCTCGCCACGCGCACCATACTGACGGGCCAGGCCGAAGATGCCGCGCCCTTCCTCGTCGTCGCCACACGCATGGGCGGGCTGCACGGCTACAGCGAGGAGGGTGCGCTCGCCCCGCTAGGCGGGGCCGTCACCGGCTTTGCCAAAGCCTACAAGCGCGAACGCCCCGCTGCGCTCGTCAAGGCGGTGGACTTTGCCGCCGACCAGGCGAGCGCCGCATCCGCCGATCTGCTCATCGCCGAGACGCTCAGCGATCCCGGCGTGGTTGAAGTGGGCTACCACGACGGCCTGCGCTTCAGCGTCGGCTTCGCCGAGCGCCCCGCCGCCGATGGCCAGCCGGGGATGCAACTCAACGCCGCGACGGTCTACCTAGTGACCGGCGCCGCCGGTGGCATCACCAGCGCGATCATCGCCGATTTGGCCAACGCGGGGCAAGGGGGCCACTTCTATCTGCTCGATCTGACGCCCACACCCGCCGCCGACGATCCCCACATTGCCCTCTTCCGTCAAGGGCGCGACGCACTCAAAGCGGCGCTCATCGCTGAAGCGCAGGCCAAAGGCGAACGGCCCACACCCGTGCAGATCGAACGGGCCATGCTGGGCATCGAACGGGCCGCAGCGGCTCTGAGCGCCATCGAAGCGGTGCAGCAGGCGGGCGGCACCGCCCACTACGTCAGCCTCGACCTACGCGACGGCGCGGCAGTGGCGGCGGTGGTGGATGCGCTGCGCGAACGCCACGGACGCCTGGATGTGCTACTGCACGCCGGCGGCATCGAGATCAGCCGGGCGCTCAACGAGAAGAGTCCCGACGAATTCAACCGCGTCTTCGACATCAAGGCCGACGGCTTCTTCAGCCTGCTGCGTGCAGCGAAGGGGTTGCCGATTGGGGCCACCGTCGCCTTTAGCTCCGTCGCCGGGCGCTTCGGCAACAGCGGCCAGAGCGACTACAGCGCCGCCAACGATCTCCTCTGCAAACTGAGCAGCAGTATGCGCCGCTGGCGCCCGGAGACGCGGGCGATCACCATTGACTGGACGGCATGGGGCGGGATCGGCATGGCCACCCGTGGCTCCATCCCGCGCATCATGGCGATGGCCGGCATAGACATGCTGCCGCCCGAAGTGGGCATTCCGACGATTCGCCGCGAACTCACCGCCGGCGCCACCCGCGACGAGATTGTGGTTGGCATGCGCCTAGGCGTCCTGACCGCGCCCTTCGCCACGCACGACGGCCTCGACCTCGCCAAGGTTACCGCCAACCTCACCGCCCGCGAGCGCCCCCTGCTCATGGTGGGCAACCTACGTGCAGCCAGTCTGTATGAAGGGCTCATTGCCGAGACCACACTCGATCCGACGCAGCAACCCTTCCTCTACGACCACCAGATCGACGGCACCGCCGTGCTACCCGGCGTCATGGGCACCGAAGGCTTCGCCCAACTGGCCAGCCTACTCGCCCCCGACTTCCACGTCGTCCGCATTGAGCACGAGCAACTCGACAGCCCCGTCAAGTTCCACCGCAACCAGTCGCGCACCCTGACGCTCAGCGCCTGCGTGCAACCGGCAGCCAACGGCGAGTTGCTTGCCCACACGGAACTCAGTTCCACCTTCCAGCCCTCCGTCGCCGCCGGCCAGACGCCGCCGCCGCCCGTCGTGACGGTTCACTTCCGCGCCGAGGTACGCCTCAGCCGCGAGGTGGCAGCGCAGCCGCGCACGGAACCGCCGTCGCCCAACGCCAGCGACCGCGTTATTGAGCGCAACGCCATCTACCAAGTCTACTTCCACGGGCCAGCCTACCAAGTGCTGGAACAGGTCACCCTCAGCGACGAGTGCGCCATCGGCCTCATGGCCAACGACCTGCCCGCCGCCAGCGTACCCGCCGACGTAGAGCAGTTAGTGAACCCACGCCTGCTCGAACTCTGCTTCCAGACCGCCGGCGTCTGGGAGATCGCCCAGAGCGAACAGATGGCCCTGCCCTCCGCCTTCGACCGCCTGGAGGTCTACCGCCAACTCGCTGAAACCGCCGCCCCCTCCCGCATCTACGCCCTCGTCACCCGCTGCGCCACAGGCGACGGCTTCGACGCCCGCGTCATAGACGACCAGGGCAATGTCTACCTCATGCTCAGCGGCTACCGTACCGCCAAGCTGCCGGGGAAGGCGACGTTGTAGGAGGAGGATATAAACCATCGCTCTTCTTGGGCTTTGGTGGCTTCGCCACCAAAGCCCAAGAAGAGCTATTATTTGTAGGTAGGGGGTGCGGGGGAACCAGGTTCCCCCGCATTTTCCCCCTGTCCGGCGGGGGTGTAGGGCACCGCCCTACAGATTCCAGTCACACCCATATTATTCCGGAAAGGCGAAAAAGAAGCAATTTGCGCCGTCAACCGTAACTTTTTGCCCTTTTTTGCGGTACATGCATGAGTGCCACAATCCAAGGAGCAAAAACAGCATGAGCATTGACCATGACGGCATCTTCAAGCAACTCTTAAGCGCCTTTCTTGTCGAGTTCCTTGAACTCTTTGCACCTGACCTACTGGCAGAGATCGATCCTGCTGAACTGTATCTCTTGCCCACCGAGTCCTTTGTCAATCTGCTCGATCCCGACCGGCGCACGGCGGATCTGCTGATCCACGCCAAGCTGCGCGGTAGCCCAAGTGCTATCCTGATCCACCTTGAGCATCAAGCGCAAAACGACGACCTGCTCGATCGGCGCATGTTTCGCTACTTCGCACGCTTCTACGACCACTACGATCTCGTCGTCTGTCCGGTGGTACTCTGCTCCTACCCATCGCCGCTGCGGGCCGCAGCACAGAGCCACCGTCTCGCCTTTGCAAAGCGCAAAATCCTCAACTTTCACTACCAAGTGGTACAATTGAACCACCTACAGTGGCGCGACTATCTAGGCCATCCCAACCCCCTCGCGGCAGCCTTGATGGCCCGTATGCGTATGGTGCCCCGCGAACGCTGGCAGGTCAAAGCCGCCGCCCTCAAGCAGATGATCAGCTTGACCCTCAACGCCGAACAGCGACGTATGCTCGCTGCATTTATCAGCATCTACCTGCCACTCAACGCCCACGATTCCGCCCAGTTTGACGCGGACGTAGCGACGTGGCAGCCACAAACCAAGGAGCCAGCCATGGAATTTATCTCTGAATGGGAGCAGAAAGGGATCGAGAAAGGGATCGAGAAAGGGATCGAGAAAGGGATCGAGAAAGGTCGCATTGTCGAGCGACGCGATCTCCTCTTCTATCAACTCGAGCATCGCTTCGGGCCATTGCCCGAATCACTACGCGGACAGATCGCCATGCTCTCCCCAGAACGTCTGTTGGCCCTGAGTACGGCACTGTTTGACCTGACGAGCTTGGCGGCGGTACAGGGTTGGGTGGATCATGGCTAGCAGAGGGAGCCCAAGCATCCCGTTCTCTTCCCCCCTCTCTCCCGCTTACGCTATACATTACCCACAAATCCTCGTTCGGGACGACCTGCGGACAAACCCTACCGAATGCCTTCACGAACCTATTTCCCCCACGTAGGGGCGTAGCAGCAGCCATCGCCCAATGCCATCACAAGCCCCCTACGCATGGGGTTGAACTGTAAAGTGGCGATGAACCTTGTCTCAGGGTGACAAGAACCGCGTAACAGCGTTCCTTTTGCGCTATTGCGAAGATTCTTTATCGGAAGAGCTATACCAGCGGTTCTGTTCCTCTGTTCCTCTGTTCCTCTGTTCCTCTGTTCCTCTGTTCCTCTGTTC
>RSAS01000168.1 GCA_003934145.1 Candidatus Viridilinea halotolerans
CGCCTTGTGGAAGCGGACGAAAGCAACGAAGAGGCGTGGCTCTGGCTGAGTGGTGCCGTAGACGACCCAGAGGATCAGCGCACGGCGCTAGAGAACGTGTTGGCGCTGAATCCACAGAACCAGTATGCGCTCTATGGCCTTGATGTATTGGATGGGCGTGTGCGCTAAAGGGGGGCTTGGGGAGAACCCGGTTCTCCCCAAGACGACCTAGCTCAGCACCAGCGCCAAAATCAACAAAAGCGCGAGCAGCGCGACCAGCACCGCCAGCACGACCCGCTCGCTATTGAGCAGCGACCAGTCGCCGGTGAGTTGTTTATCGAAGCCGACGAGGTAGAGGCGGTGCGGTTTTTCGTCGAGCAGCACGTCCATTTCGGTGATGGGAACGCCTTGGATGTGCAATTGGGCAGCGATGATGCGAGTATCCTTGCCCGCCTCTTGGATGGCGGTGCGCAGCAGTTCGGCCACCGGGGCAACGCTGTGCCAACGGCCTTCGTAGGGATCAATCGGGCCGGAAAAGACATCTTGGCGGCGCTTTTTGAGCGCAAGGGCGGGCAGATCGTCAACGTCGTCGGTATTTTCAAAGATCTTGGCGCGCCGCGACCAGCGGAAGAACTGCTCTTCCACAACGCCCCCGGCCCCTTTGCAGCGGGGGCATTGCTGGCGCAGCGAGCCGCGGCAGGTGGGGCAAAAGCCAGGCACCGCCTCTTTGCCCGTGGTCAGATCGGGGTTAGAGACTTTGCGCACCTGACTGACCAGCCCCGTGCCCTGACAATCTTTACAGGTAATATATTTATTCCCCCGGCACTCGCTACAGTTCTCCATCTGGATCGAATTGGGCAATGGCTCGGTGCGTTCTTCTACCGAGACGAAGTTATCGCCGTCGGGGAGCATTACCGCCCAGAGATCAGGGGGGCGCTGGAGTGCGTCGCGGTCTTCGGGTTGCTGGGGGCGCGTGCGCGTCTCGGGCGGAGTGCGCGTCTCGTAGAGGGTGCGTAACTCGTAGAAGTAGACGTTGTAGCTGACAATCTGTTCAGGGGTAATCAACTGACCAAGCGCACGACGGCGAAAGAAGCCACCGTGGCTCCAACGATTCAGTTGGCGGCGAATGACATCACGGCGGTGCAGTTCGTCGGCGCGGGTGCGACTGCGCCCCACAAAGTCACGGAAGCGATCATCGAGCGTCGCGCTCAGCGCCGTCTCAAAGGGATTCTCCAGCCACTCGGCGCTCGCCTCCCAGCGCGACTCCTCCATGTCGGTTGTCGCATGATCGATCTGGTCGCGCAGGGCTTGGCGCAGCGCAGCGACGGCGGCCCCGGCGGTGGGAAAACGCATGCCAGGCTGGGGCGCGAGCATGCGGGCGACGACGCGATCGGCGGGGGCTAAGCCGGGGTCGCGACGGGCGAGGCTCGGCAGATCACCACCGGGGGCGGGGGGAACCTCACCGGAGAGCATGTGGTAGACGACGGCACCCAGGCTGTAGATGTCGAGGGCAGCGCCCGCCTCGCCTTGGGCCAGCTTCTGTTCAGGGGCCGAATAGGGAGTAAGGTAGTCGGCCTCATCAATGCTACTCAGATCAGGGGTGTCGGGGCTGGCAGCCAAACTCAGATTGGCAAGATAGGTAACGCCCTCTTCGCCCACAAGCAGATTGGCTGGTTGAACATCGCGGTGAAAGACCTGCTGACTGTGGAGATAATCGAGCGCCGCCGCGAGCTGGGTGGTAACACGAATGGCAAGCATCGCTGGTAACGGCCCCGCAGCGAGAAGTGTACTCAGCGGTTGGGCATCGAGCTGCGGCGTCACAAGGTAGTCACCGAGCGTCTCATCGTGACCCGCATCAATCACCGGCACCACATTGGGATGGCTGACATGAGCTGCGAGGCGCGCCGCCAACTGAAAACGGCTCACCGAGATCCAGTCGTGGCGGCGCAAGAGATGCATCTGCACCGGACGATCGAGCGTCAGATGGTTGGCACGATAGACCGTTGCCAACTCCTCTTGGTGCAACTGCTCGCTCAGTCGATAGTTGCGCAACTCAAGCGGCGGGGTAGGGTTGGATGACGATGAACTCATAGTAACCTATGTTGTCGAAAATATTGAAAATTGCATACTACTACAGTTGTCATGCTGTTTTGCACCACCTTCGGTGGGGGTTGGGGGGCTTGGCCTATGCGCATGAACTTTAGGGGCCTGCGGCCCCTAAAACCCGGCTGGAAAGGGAAATTTTTCGGGGGCCATGCCCCCGAACCCCCGCCGGAAGGCCCGTTAGGGGCTTACGTTCATGCGTATGGGGCTTGGCCTATGCGCATGAACTTTAGGGGCCTGCGGCCCCTAAAACCCGGCTGGAAAGGGAAATTTTTCGGGGGCCATGCCCCCGAACCCCCGCCGGAAGGCCCGTTAGGGG
>RSAS01000699.1 GCA_003934145.1 Candidatus Viridilinea halotolerans
AGTAGTCGGCAGCCGACCAACGACTCGCCGGAACGACCTGCACCTGATCGCACCCCGTTTGCAAGATCCGCCACAACGCTTCCGGCGTATCCGCCCCCGGCACGCGGCAGGCCATGCTCACGATGGCCAATGGTGCGTGAAACTGCGCTGCGTCCGCCTCGAGCTGCGGTGGCGTGGCAGGCGCTTCTGCCAGTCCCAATACCGTCGTGAAAAGATAGTCGCCCAAGGCCACCACCGTGGGATACTCAAAGGCGAGCGTAGCCGGTAGGGACAAGCCCAGTTCACCCTCCAACTGTCGCCGCAGTTCCAGTGCCATCAGCGAGTCCATGCCCAGATCGGTGAAACCAATCTGGGCATCAGGCACCTCTGAGAGACCCAACACACGCATGAGCACCATCTCGACACGGTTTGTGACGCTGCTGCGCCGCTTGGCCAATGGTAACGCCGCCAACTGCTTGCCAAACGTTTCGTTCAGCACGAGGCCAACATCGGATCTGGACGAGGGTATGAGATCATGCAACAGGCGAGGCAATATCTCAATATTAGCCCCCATTTGTGCCCATAGCGCCTGGAACAACGCGATCGACCCATGTTGAGTAAGTGATCGTTCCAACGCCCGCAAACCCAGAGCAACCGTCATGGCAGGCCAGTCTGCCACCGCCGCAAGTTTCGTGTGTGCCGCCATGCCTATCTCGGCCCACGCGCCCCAGTTGATGCTTAGCCCCGATAGCCTCTGTTGTTGACGCAGCGCAGCCAGCCCATCAAGAAAGGCGTTCGCGGCGGCATAACTCCCGAGTCCTCGATTGCCAATGAGACTACTTAGCGAGGAGAAGAGGACGAAGAGATCAAGATCAAACGTTTCACTCAATCGGTGTAATAACCATGTCCCGGTTACCTTCGGCGCCAACACCGCCGCACAACGCGCCCATGTCTGGCTGAGCAGGATGCTATCATCTGAAACCCCTGCCGCATGGAAGATGCCCTTGAGTGGCGCGTCGCTGCTGGCCAGACGTTGGAAGAGGGGGGCCAGTGCCGCACCGTCGGCCACATCCACTTGTGCTACTTCTACCGTCACTCCGACCGCTTCCCACTGCGCCACTGCCGCCTGCTGCTCTGCGCTCTGCGCCCCACGCCGCCCCATCAGCACGAGGTGGCGCACGCCCCGCTGCACCAGCCAGTCGGCTACGGTGCGCCCCAAGCCACCCAAGCCGCCCGTGATCATGTAGGTCGCGTCGGCGCGCAACGGGAGCGGCTGCGCTACTGGCAGCGTCCGGCGCTCTAGGCGGCTCACCCAGCGCTGCCCCCGGCGCAATGCGACTTCTGGCTCACTATCGTTCGCCAGCAGCGCTGCGAGCAGGTGCGTCGCCGCCGGTTCCGCCACATCCGTCGGATCAAGATCAACCAGCCCACCCCAGAATTCAGCATGCTCACGGGCCGCCACGCGACCCAAGCCCCAGAGCAGCGCCGCCAAAGGCTGCACCGCCTCCGATCCCGTCACCGCCTGAGCGCCCTGCGTCACCACCCAGAGGCGGGGGGGGGAAACGACATCTGGATTCGTGAAAAACGCCGCGTGGCCCTCACCCCCTGCCCCCTCTCCCATGTTGTGGGCGAGGCTTGCCCTGAGCGTAGTCGAAGGGGGGAACGGTAGCGCGGCACGCTGGGGCGTATGACTCGCAAGCTGTTGCACTAAGCGCAGCAACGGGTGCAGCACATCCGCTTGCGCTTGGATGAGCAGCGCTGTCGCCTCGTCTAACGCGACATCCGCAGGCGGCAGTGACGCCGCGAGGCCAGCCAAGCAGATCACCCCGCGCCAAGGTTCTGCCGCCACAACGGTCGCATCGTCCAGTAGCGCCGCCGGTGGCAGCAGCGTCACCGTGCCGCCGTGGGCCTGCAACGCCGCCACGAGCGCCGCTGTGAGATCATGCTCTTCCGCCACAAGCAGCCATGCGCCGCTGGCGTCAGTGG
Source organism: Candidatus Viridilinea halotolerans (assembly GCA_003934145.1). Classification (GTDB taxonomy): domain Bacteria; phylum Chloroflexota; class Chloroflexia; order Chloroflexales; family Chloroflexaceae; genus Viridilinea; species Viridilinea halotolerans. Next base: position 1,966 of record RSAS01000699.1, read on the forward strand.
GGCCAGCCGCAGACGCAACGGGCTGCCACGCGAGCGCGTAGCTGCACTGGTCCACAGCGGCATCTTGCTCCTGCTCTGCTTGCACCCGCAGCAAACCAGCCAACACCCGCGCTGCCACCTCATGGTCATTGGGTGTCACGCTCCCCTGAGCCACCAACTGGGCCAACACCTCGTCTACACCACGGCCCGCCAACGCCCCCTGAGCGTGGCGAACCGCTGTCGTCTCCAGCTCCACCCAATAGCGCTGCCGCTGAAACGGATACGTAGGCAACACGATCTTGCGCCGCTCCTGGCCCTGGTGCAATGCAGGCCAATTCACCACCACCCCACGCTCGTAGAGCCGGCCCAAACTGCTGAGCATCGTGTGGAGCGCGGGCTGATTGGGGCGCAGGCTGGGGAAATAGTCGATAGCCGATAGCTGATAGCCGATAGCCG
>RSAS01000643.1 GCA_003934145.1 Candidatus Viridilinea halotolerans
CAGCGTTGTGCCAATGCCTCTGCATGTTCGCGGGGCACGACCTCTTCAGGGTAGGCCAATTCGCTTCCGATGATCTGCGTCAGCAACTTGAGCGCAATGCGCCGGGGCACGGCGATCCAGCCCGCCCCTAAGCCCTCGAAGCCGACTGCTACGGCCATGGCATCGAGCAGTGCCGTCGGCTCTGCGCTTGGCGTTGGAGCGACGCGATAGGCCGCAAAGAGCAGCGGGTAGCTATTGGCACGCGCCACCGCAACATCATGGGCGAATTGGTCGAGTGCGGGATCGTTGTCTGGGAGAAGTTCAGGGGTCATGAGATCTCTTTGTTATCTATTGGTGGCTTTGCCGCCCGCCGGGAGCGGGGGCGTAGCGCCAACGTGGTATAAATGAAGCATAGTGAAAGGCCAAGCAATGCATCCCCCCAACCCACAACCACCCATCTTTGAATGGACCGCACGGCTCGCCATGCTGCGTAGTCGAGTACTCATACTCCAACTCAGCGTCGCTCTCGGCATACCCATGCTTTGTCTTGGACTATTTCTCATTGTCCTCGACTGGCCGCCCGATCGCGATCTCATTATAAACGTCCTCAGCGTTCTGGGCGGCGTCTTTGCCATTATGGTGGTGCTGCTGGCGCTTGCGCTGCTGCTTGTCTACCAGGGTGGCTACGACTACCACTATGTCATTGACGCGCATGGTATTCGTGCCACCACGACGGGGCGAACCGCCAAGACCAACCGGGTGGTCAATACGCTACTGATGCTTTCGGGCCGCCCGACCGAGGCGGGCATCGGCAACCTTGCCGCCGCCCGTCAGAGCGAATACCTGCCTTGGAGCGAGGTTAGCGGCTTTAGTGTCGAGGCAAACGCGCGCATCATCAACCTGGAGAGCGGGCCGCTGCCGAGTATGATCGTGGCGTGCGATGCTGCACACTTTGCGGCGGTGCTTGAATTTATTCGCTCACGGGTGGGGCAACAGCCTGACGAGTGACGAGTGACGAGTGATGAGTATGGTCGAAGCATTCGCCCCCCAATGATCCTTTGGTCACCAGCGAACCTATGGCGAATGCTGCGGCCATACTCTCGGCAAGAAATGAGCGAACGGTAAGAATGAATCCCCAGCGTGATCAAGAGGTCAGTTTTGCGTGGACGGCCCGCCTCCTCTTTTGGCGCAGCCGGGTGCTGATGCTGACGGTTGGCGTTGCGCTGCTCATGCCCGTGCTCGCCATTGGGCTGCTGATCATCGTACTCGACTGGCCGCCCAACCGTGACAGCATGCTCATGGCGCTCTTCTTTATGGGTGTTGCGCTAGGGCTCTTTGCGCTCGGTGGCCTCTTGATGGGCTTTTTGTACCAAGGGGGCCACACCTACCACTACATGGTTGATAGCAAGGGTCTGCGCTCGATTGGTGTCGGACGTAGCGCTGCACTTGATCGTATCGTCGTACCACACCTCAACCGTGGGCCACATGCCGGCACGCCCGCTTCCACCAGTCCGAGCGAGTATGTCACTTGGGGCGAAGTGGATAACCTCAGCGTAGATGCCAAGGCCCGTATCATCACGCTGAAGCGCGGGTGGTTGCCGCGCATGGTTATCGCCTGCGACGAGGCCAACTACGCGGCGGTATTGGCTTTTATTGAGCAGCGCATGGCTGCTGGGCGAAGCGGGCGCTAAGTTGCGCTCTCCGGCGGGAAGCCGGAGGATGGGAGGGAACTAGGTTCCTTCCCATTCCGCCAGTGGCCCGCGTAGGGCTGTGCCCAACACTCGAAATAGGCGGCAATACTATCGACCTGTTGGGTAACAATGAAGACCTTCATCGCTCCGTTGCCGCCGGGCTATCACGGCGGGTTCAGCCCGGCGGCCCACACCTTCGTGGTGAATCTCGGCCACGGCGCCAACGTGAGCCAGCCCGCGCTCTTGAACTGTCTGCGGGCGATGGGGCTGCAGATTGGCACCGCACCGGGACGGTCGCCCGCATGCTGCGCGACCAGGATGGCCGCTGGGCCAAGGAAGCCGAGGCAATCCATCAGGCGGGCCTCGCGAGTGGCCCGTGGGTCGCCTCGGATCAGACCTCGACCCGCGTGGATGGCAAGAACGAGGTCTGCCACGTCGTGGGCAACGACCTCTTTACGGTGACAAAGCAGCGGGGCAATCAATAAAATCCGCTTCCCTAAGACGTAGCCAGGGCCGAGGCGAGATCGCGCGCAACCGGGATCTCTGCAAAGTTGATGCCGAGTGCAACCATTGTTTGCGCCACTTCGGGGCGAATGCCGATCAGCACCACGTTGTTGCCCAAGAGGCGGGCCGCTTGCACCACTTTGAATAAGCCTTGGGCAATGGTCGTATCGATGACCGGCACACCCGTGAGATCGAGAAGAAGACGGCTGGTATGTTGGCGCTCAATGGCGTTCAGCGCCTCCTGTTGCACCGCCTGCATGCGCTCCGTATCGAGGGCGCCCACGAGGGGCATGACCAGCGTTTTGGCCCCCACCGGCAATAGGGGGACACTCAGTTGGCGAATGACGAGCTGTTGCGCTTCGATTTGCGCCAAGAGTTGGGCTTGCGCTGCGGATTGCGCGGCCATCTCGTGCAGCGCTTGGCTCAGATCGGTGGTGCGCTCTTTGACCTGTTGCTCCAGTGAATCACGCAATTGCTCCAACTCATGCTCACGGTGCCGCAGATGAGTAATGCTTGCGCGGAGCGCCTGCCCAAAACGGTCAATGACCAGCGCAATGAACGTAATGAAGATCGCAAAGGCGATGACGGTCAGCAGAGGATCGTAGCTCTCGGCGCTAAACCCAACCAGCCCAGGCATCAACCCTTCCAAGGCCAACAAGCCGACTACGCTGAGGATCACCAGCGCCGTATTGATCCAGAGCATGCGGGTACTCACGATCAGGCCACCGAGCAGGATCGGCGTGACCAGCATCAGCAGAATGGCGCGGCTGCCCTCAAGCCCCGTGGGTGTCATGGTGATCAAGGTGCCTACCGTAATACTCACGTTGGCGACGATGACTGCCATCACCAGCGCACCACGACGCAAAATCACCAAAGCAACGACGAAGAACAGTTCCATTAGTACGGCTGTAGCGAAAATGGTGACTCGATCGGCGAGCGATGAAGCGCTGAACGCCGCGAAGGCGGCCAGCGCCCCCATAACCATGGCAACGTAGAGTACGTTCTGGACGAGCAGCGCCTGTTCGCGCCGTAGCGGATCGTGCAGGCGCTGCTGATCGAGCCAAGCATGTCCTTTGCGCATCAATCCCCCTTGTGATGATTCGTAGTGTACCCGTTGTATACGCACACACATGGTACCATGAGGCAGCGCGGTTGCTTCCTGTTGGAAGGGGAAATGCGGGGGAACCAGGTTCCCCCGCCCCCCCCGCCGGCAGGCTCGCCAGAGGTTTACGTTCATGCGTATGAGGGCTGCGCCCCACACCCCGCCGGGCAGGGGGAAAGGGCGGGGGAACCAGGTTCCCCCGCCCCCTATGCGCTTGCGGTGGGTTTCTGGTAAAATAGCGGCGTCCGGCCTCGAATGTTGGCTTCTGATGCGCCACGTATGCGCTGAGGGCTATAACCAAGCGATTTGGGAGGGCATTCAACAAGCCGAAGCCACGCTGGGTGCGGAGGCTACGTGATACACCGACGTTTTGGCTTGACAATACGGTTGCTGCTGCTGAACGTGGGGGGCATGCTCATTCTGGCCTTTCTCTTCAGTACAAACTTGGTTTTCTCGCTGGGCCGCGCCCGCGACGAGGTGCTACAGATCGCCAGCCAAGGGCTGGAGACGCAGAGCCGTAGTCAGATCCCTCTATTGCACGAACAGACGGCGACGGTGACCCAGGAGCGGCTCACGACAATTGTTGATGTCAATATGATCGCTGCCCAGGCCGTGCTGAGCAGCGATCGCGATCCTCTGATTGGCCCCGTTGCGGTCTCGGCGCGCCCGTTGAGCCAACTGCCGGACGGCGGGCAGGCCGATCTGCGGCCCGACCGGGTTACCAGCGTCTATTCACCGATCCTTGGTCGCCCCAGGGATCTGCTGCGCGATCTTGAGGCGAGCGCGGTGCTCGATATGATCTGGCCGCAGCAGTTTCTTATGCGCAACCAGCATATTATTGCCTCGGCCTATATCATGCCCGAGCGCCTGATCCGCATCTACCCCGCGATCGATGTCACTGACCATAGCGCTGATCTCGATCGGATGGTTAAGGGTAGCTTCGCTTTTGAGCAGCGCAGGCCGCTCTGGCTTGCGCCCTTCCGCCCGCCGCCTTTTCTACGCTCGGTGACGGTTGACCCGCTGATCTCAGCGGTGATCATCCCGATCTTCGCGGCGGAAAGCTTGCAGGGGGTGATCATCAGCTATGTCTCGCTGGGATCGCTGACCGCCGATCTGGTCGGTGCGCTGCCTACCCAGGATAGCGCCGCCTTTCTGATCGACAACCAGTACCGGCTGATCGCCGCCTCAACGCGCATCATGCCGGAGTTGACCGGCAGCCCCGACGCGACTATCGAAGAGGGGTTGGTGGTTAGCCGTACCAATAGCCTGAGCCTGGATCAGGCGCTGACCAAGATGACCCTCCAGCAGCAGGGGGTCGAGCAGATCGAACTTGGCGATCGGGCCTACTTTCTCTCCTACCAGCCCATCGCTGAAGCGGACTGGAGCATCGGGTTGCTGACCCCGCTTGATGATCTGACCCGGTCGGCCAGTGCGGTCTCGGAGGTGATCGGGGAGAGCAGCCAGGCGACGTTGCTGACAACGCTGACAAGTACTTCGGTTCTGGTTTTACTCACCGCCCTGGTGAGTTTTTTCTTCACCCAGCGTTTGGTTAGTCCGCTGCGTAAGCTCGCGATCGCCGCGCACCATATCGGTCAGGGAGATTACACCCGCCAGGTGGTTGTGCGCTCGCAAGACGAGATCGGCGATATGGCCCGGGCCTTTCATACGATGAGCCAGTCCATTCTGGCGTCCCAGGCCCGGCTCCAGCGCGACAACCAGGGGCTTGAGGAGACGGTTCGCGCCCGGACGACCGAGCTTGAGGAGACGGTTCAGCAACTCAGCAGCTCCCTGGCCGAGCAGGCGCAGCTCCACCACCAGTTGCAGCAGCTCTCGACCCCGGTCATCCGGGTCAGTCAGGGCGTCCTGCTGGTGCCGTTGATCGGCTCACTCGACAGCCAGCGCGCCAAACAGGCCCTCGATCTGCTGCTGAAAGAGGTGGTCGCCGAGCGAGCAAGGACGGTGATCTTGGATGTGACGGGGATCGTCGTGATCGATCAGGCGGTGGCCACGGCGCTGCTCCAGACGGCCTTCGCCCTGCGCCTGCTTGGGACGGGGATGATCATGAGCGGCATCAGGCCGGAGTTGGCTGAGGTGCTGGTCACGCTTGATCTAGATCTCAGCCTCGTCCGGACGATGGCGACCCTTGAGGCGGCGATCGCGTTGGCACTTCGTGAGCAAACGCGCTAGGCCATCGCTAAGACATGTTTCAAACTCGATTGACAGTCCGCATGGTTCGTAGGAGGGGCTTTAGCCCCGTTACACGCCCATACGGGGCTGAAGCCCCTCCTACGAACGGTCAAGCTGGAATGGCCGATTCTGAACCTTCCTAAGACATGGTTCATAGCTACTTTACAGTTTAGTGCCACGCACCGCTTTCTGATGCGATCGGGCTGACCCCTAAAACCTGACCCCTGAAACCTTGCCTAAAGATACCACGGCACCATCTGGCGCCATGCGGCGGCGCAGTGCGCTTCGCCCGGCCAGACCCGCAGCGCGTGCCAGATGCCTTTGTTCCATAGGATCGTGCTCAGGTGCTGGTTACTGGCGAGGAACAGGTCTGCTTCGCCGACGGCCAGGGTGATCTCTAGCCGTTGCAGTGCGCCCAGGGTTGGCGGGTCGCTCACCTGCGGTAGAAAGTGGCAGGGCATGTGGAAGTAGATCATCTCGTCGTAGTGGCCATCGAACAGGTCGCGGTAGTGGCCGATGGACATCGTTAGATGGACGACGCCAAGGCAGCGATCAGGCCCCAGTTCTCGTAGTCGTAGAAACGTCCGCCGCGCGTGGGGAAGACCAGCACCCGTGCGCCGGCATGCCCGAACACCAGCAGTTCCATCGTTCGTTGGAGCCTGGGGCTCCACCATGCGACATATTCTCGGCGCATAGTCTGACCTCTGACGATCCTGCGCATCGCCGGGACAGTCTACGATGCGCAGGTTATCACAGTGTTAAGGGATGGTGCCGGTTTGACGATGGGGAGCTTAAGGCCATATGCATGAACGTAAGCCCCTGCCGGGCCTGCTGGCGGGGTTCGGGGGCATGGCCCCCGAAAAAATCCCCCTTCCGGCAGGGTTTTAGGGGCCGCAGCCCCCTAAAGCTCATGCACATGGGGGACTTAAGGCTCGCGAAGCAGGAGTGGGAAGCGGTAGCTGCGGACGATCTCGCCCCAGAGCCGGTAACCCTCAGGACTCAGGTGCAGGCCGTCGTCGGCGAATAGGGCCGTAACGGGCCGACCGTCACGGTCGAGCATGGGGTGGTACGTGTCGATGAACTGGCCGCGGGGGCGGGCCGCGAGCGCTTGGTGGGCGGCGGTGTTGACTTGGCCGATGGCACCGCGCAGATCCCAGCGGGCCGGGCTGGGCTTGATTGCCATGAACGCGACCGGGATTGCGCCGAGGAGGGCATCAATCTGGTTCAACAGTGCGTGGAGTGAGGCGATCACCGCTTCGGCGGGGCGACCATCGCCTAGGTCGTTGTCACCCGCATAGATCAGCAGGCTGCCCGGGGCACACGGCGGCACCAGCCGGGGGAAGAAGTGGCCGCAGGCGGCGAGAGTCGAGCCACCGAAGGCACGGTTGACGACCGGCCAAGGCGCGAGGTCGTCAGTGAGCGTTGCCCACAGGCGGAGCGATGAACTGCCGTAAAAGACGGTCGCCCCGGCGGGCGGCGGATCTTCGGTGTGGGCGTGCTCCATGGCCCGCACCTCCTCCTCATACCACTCCATCAGTTCCTCCTCTTTGCCCTGGCGGTGCGGCGCTCTTTGAACACCTGCTCCTCATTGGCTTGGCCATACAACGCCTAAGACCAATACCTTTCAAGTAAAGACGAGCAGAGACCTCACAGGTCTTTGCTGATGGGGTTCTCATGCGTCGGAACAGACCTGTGAGGTCTCATGCGAAAGGTATTGCGCCTAAGCCATAGTTCGTTGCCACGTTACAGCTTACGCCTTTTCTGCCCGTCCATGAACCTCACTTTCACCACGGCGCACGCGGCGCAGCCCGAAGACTATACTCCGCATGGTAAAAGACCAGGCCACTTGGCCCGCCAGGGCGCTTGCGCACCTGCGCACGACGACAAATATCAATCTCCACTACGTTCGCCGCACGCCCTGCACTGAAGTAGGCGGCGAGGCCCGCTGCCGCCTCAAGGGTCGCCGACGGTGGTTCGCGTCCGTCGCAACGAATGATCACATGCGCCCCCGCGATGCCCCGCGCATGCAGCCAAAGATCGTCGGGCCGCCCGATGCGGAAGGTGACCTCTTCGTTCTGCTTGGCGCTGCGCCCGACGTGGATCATCCAGCCGTCGCTGGAGATCAGTTGGAGTGGGCGTAAGCGCGCGGGCTTCTTCTTGCGCCGCGCCGTCACCGGATCGGGATGCTCTTGCAGGTAACCCAATTCTTCCGCCTCTTGGGCCAATACTTCGATCTGAGCGTAGTCGTCGCTGATCTGCAAGAAGGCCACCAGTTCATCCAGTCCGGCGAGGCGGTTTTCCGTAGCGGTGATGCGTTCGGGCAGCCCGGCCCGCGCACTCTTCGCCTTGTCGTAGCGCCGAAAGCGCATTTGAGCCTGCTCGACGGGCGAAATGTGCGGATCAAGCCCGATGCTGCGCCCTTCGACCAACAATTGGCTCTGCCCCGGCGCAAGCGTGTGCAGAAAGGCGAAGATCATTTCGCCCTCCCAGCGCAGTTGCTCCAGTTCGTCGGCTTTCGCCAATTCGCTGCGCAATTGTTCCTGTTGGCGCACAATCCGTTCGCGCGCTGCGCCAAGCTGTTGCGTAAGCGCCGTGCGCCGCTGATTGTGGTCGGTCAGTTGCTCACGGGCAGCGTAATAATCTTCGAGCGCGGCGCTCATGCTGGCGACGGGGGGCGCGGGCGCAAGATGGTGCAGCGCATAGGGCGCATAGGCCGTCGGTGCGTCGGCAGGGCCAACCATGCAGGGCGCAGGCGGATCGCTGAAGATGGCGCGCAGACGGGCCGCTAGGCTATAGTGGGGCAGTTCGTCGCTCGCTTGCGCCGTACTCTGGCCCAAGGCGCGGAAGATCACTTCGCGGGCGACTTGCGGCGAAACGCCACGATAATGTGCCACGAGCGCCCGCGCTAAATCGGGCTGCTTGGCCGCCGCCAACGCCGCCATGCCCGCCGCCGTCGCCTGGGCAGGATCGCGCTTCGCAATGGGCGGCGGGAGCTCGTAGACCTGCCGTGGCATAACGACGCGGCTACTCATACGCGGCGTCACCCGCTTGACACTCTCAAGGATCAGGTTATCATCACTCACCAGCATGATGTTGCTGCGCCGATCCTGCGGCTCGATCACCAGTTCACAGCGGAAGAGATTCGCCTCATCAGCAAGATCAGGTTCAGTTGAATTAAGCTCATTTGTGTCATCAATGAGATCCAGGGGATCTTCAAGGAGCGCAAGATCGCGGTTGCGCATATCAAGTGCTTTGACTATACTGATCGAGAGAATCCGTTCCAAAGGTGGCTGTTCCAGCGCCACAATCCGCCCGCCCAAAACATACTTGCGCAGCAACAAGAGCAACGGCGTCGCCTGCTCGACCCCGCGTGTGAGCCGTCCACGCACCAAGTGGACACGCGCCCACTGCGGGTGCGCCGAGGCAAGCAGGTGCCAACGCTGACGCTGGGCATAGACTTCCATGCCGATACTGAGCGGCCCGGTGAGCAGGACGCGCTGGATGCGTCCGCCGAGAATGGTCGCCCGCAGCTCGTCAGCGACGGCGGCCAGGGTGAGAGCGTCAAAATACATGCTGGGTAGATTCTACGGGTACAGTTTATGAGCAAGCCGCCCCACAACCCGCTGCTGGATGGTAAAGCTGCACCACCCCTGCTGGTGGTCATTTCGGGGCCGTCAGGAGTGGGCAAGGACTCGGTGCTGAACCGCATGCGCGATTTCAGCTTCCCCTTCCACTTTGTGGTGACGGCAACGAGCCGCGCCATGCGCCCCGGCGAAATAGCAGGCTTCGACTACCATTTTGTCACCACCGAACGTTTCGAGGCAATGATTGCCGCCGACGAGTTGATCGAATGGGCGCTCGTCTACGGTCAGTATAAAGGCATTCCCAAGTTTGAAGTGCGCCAAGCCATGGCCACCGGGCGCGACGTGATCCTACGCATCAATGTGGACGGTGCCGCTACTGTGCGGCGCATCGCCCCCGAGGCGATCTTCATCTTCTTGGCACCCGCTTCGATCGATGAGTTGCGTCAGCGCCTCAGCATGCGCCGCACCGAAAACACCCACGAAATCGAAACGCGCCTTGCGGTCGCGGCAAGCGAACTAGAGCAGGTGCAACACTTCGATTACGTGGTCATCAACCGTGAAGGCCACCTCGATGAGGCGGTCAGCCAAATCCGAGCGATCATCAGCGCCGAGAAGCAGCGCGTCTTTCCGCGCTTAGTCAATTTGTAGAGGAGTGGCGCAATGACGACATTTGCGCGTGTACAATCTGTTGAACCAAGTGGGGGTCAACCTGTTCGCGTCGTCTTTACTACGGGAGAGGATCGCGAAATTGATCTCAGTCCGTATATTGCGACTGGGCCTATCTTTGCCCTCGTGCGCACCGATCCAACCTTCTTTCGCACGGTTTTTGTTGATGGTGGCACCGTAGCGTGGCCAAATGGGGCAGACATCCTAAAGTCGGCACTACCTAGTCGTCATGATCACGTCAAAATGATGCCTCCCTGAACGGATACGTTTGCGGAGGAGGAGTAGAAGGGCCCAGGCGGGAACCCGGTGCCTGCCCATCATCCCGCCGTCCGGTTTAAGGTTGGAGCATACAAAGCAACGAGCGCAGGGGTTAGCCCCTGCGCTCGTAAGGTAGTTGGGAGGATGCGAGGGAACCAGGTTCCCTCGCACACCCTTGCACGCCGCTTGGAGCATACAAAGCAACGAGCGCAGGGGTTAGCCCCTGCGCTCGTAAGGTAGTTGGGTTTAGCCCCAAGTTTTAGACGTACTCGACCTCTTCGGTAGCGGTGACACGCTCTGTCGTGCGGCGAGCCTGGCGACGCATGCGCGCCTCGATCTGGGCCAGGAGTTCATCGCTCTCGGCGGAAACCGACTGGGCCGCTTCGCGGAGGCTCATGCGTCCGGTGTTATCGATACGGGCCTCGCGCAGATAGTCGCGGGACTCGGGGAGCTTCTGGATCACCGTCTCGACCGTAAGTGTCTCATAGCTTTGATTACGCATGTTCTTTCTCCTTCAGTACTCAATGTCTTCATTGTCTTGCGCTCTGGGTCGGCGCCGTTGGCGGCCCGTGAGCGGAGGCGTCGTCGCCTTTCCTTGAGAAGCATTATAGCCCATGATTTGTAGAAAAGCAACAAGTGCAAGCCCTATTCTATTGTACATTTTGTACAAATCTTGGTTGAGGTTGCCGCACGGCAGGAGCTCACGTACAATGGGTGTGGTGGGATTTTCGGGGGCCAAGCCCCCGCCCCCCCGCCGCACACGGTTAGGAATGACAAAGGAGACAAGCATATGGATTTCCAGTTTAGCCAAGATCAGCAGATGCTGCGTGATATGGTGCGTCAGTTCGCCGAGCAGGAGGGCGGGCCGAGTGCGGCTGCCCGTGATGAAGAGGGGCTTTGGCCGACTGAGTTGGTGGCAAAGATGGGTGCGTTGGGTCTACTCGGGGTGGCTGTGCATGAAGACTTCGGTGGCGCAGGTCTCGATTATGTTTCGTACGCTATGGTGATCGAGGAACTGAGCCGCGTTGATGCCTCCCTCGGCGTCATCGCCTCGGTGAATAACTCGCTCGTCTGCTATGGAATTGAGGAATTTGGCAGCGAGGCGCAGAAGCGCGAACTGCTCACGCCCCTTGCTGAGGGGCGCATGCTTGGTGCCTTTTCGCTCTCTGAGCCGGGGGCTGGCTCTGATGCGGCGGCGCAAAAGACCACGGCGGTGCGTGATGGCGATACCTATGTGATCAACGGGGTGAAGAACTGGGTCACCAATGGCGATCACGCCGATCTGATTGTTTTGATGGCGATGACCGATTCTAGCAAGGGCGTGAAGGGCATCACGGCCTTTTTGGTGGACACCCACGAGCCGGGTTGTAGCATTGTGAAGGTGGAACACAAGTTGGGCATTCGTAGCGCCCATAGTTGCCAGATGGCCTACGACAACTTCCGTGTTCCGGCGTGGCGGCGACTCGGCGAGGAGGGCCAGGGCTTTAAGGTGGCAATGAGCATCCTTAACGCCGGGCGCATCGGGATCGCGGCGCAGGCGGTGGGCATTGCCCAAGGTGCGTACGAAGCCGCTTTGGGTTACACCAAGATTCGTGAGCAGTTTGGCAAGCCGATCCACGAGTTCCAAGCGGTCGGCTTCACCCTGGCCGATATGGCGACGCGCATCAAAGCCGCTCGTCTCTTGACCTACGAGGCGGCTTGGCGCAAAGACCAGGGGCTGCCCTTTGCCAAAGATGCGGCAATGGCCAAAGTCTTTGCCTCCGAAACGGCCATGTGGGTCGCCACCAAAGCGGTGCAGTTACATGGATCCAATGGCTACTCGAAGGAGTATGCGGTTGAGCGTTTCTTCCGTGACGCCAAGATCACCGAGATCTATGAGGGTACCAGTGAAAT
>RSAS01000519.1 GCA_003934145.1 Candidatus Viridilinea halotolerans
TGCGACCCCGTCCGGGGTCGGAGTTGATGTTGTGGTTTTCCGGGGGTATCGCGCTTCGGCGCTCAACCCCCGGCTAATGTCTTCCAGGCCTCCGGCCTGGGCGTGGCGACCATGGGAACCGATGCATCGGGCACGGCGTTCATTCACCCCAACGAGATACATGGCGTCCATTCACGCCAACGGCGTGACTCGCCTTTGGCCCTTAACCAGATAGCCACCTAAAAAAGGCAAAAAAGTCCTTGATTTCCCAAGAGTTATTATCTAGTCTCGTAACTAGATAGCATCAAAGGAGCCACCCATGGGCACCCCCACCAAGATCCAGCTCATCAACCGCAAGGATTCCCAGCAGTACTACGTCAACTTCCCCATGCAGGTCGCCCAGGCACTCGACTTCACAAAGGGCGAGATCGTCGAGTGGACTATCCATGACCGATCCACCATCGTACTCACGCGAAGGGACGTCCCGCCCTCCCCCATCGAGGAAAAAAAAACGCCTCGTTGACGGCCCGCATGGACGACATCCTCAGCGCCTCGGCCCGGGCCTTCCGCGATGCGCGCACCCATGAGCTGGCACGCACGCTGGCCTTCTCCAACATCCTTTGCCTTGGCCGCCACACCATCACCGCCACCCTGGCCACCTGCGGCCGCCAGCACGTCGATTGGTCCTCGGTCTTCCGCCTCTTCGAGCAGGAGCGTATAGACTCTGTTTCCCTCTTCGCCCCCATCCGCGAGGCAATCACAAGCCAGCTCCCTGCCGGCCGCCCCATCACCGTCGTCATGGACGACACCCTGCTCCCAAAGCGTGGAAAGTCCATTGCCGCCACCAAGTGGAACCACGACGCGCAGGGGCCCCCCTTCGCCCACCAGATCATCTGGAGCCAGCGGGTCGTCCAGATCAGCGCCATCTCCCTTGCCGACACGGTCACCCCGTCGGCCGCCCGCGCCATCCCCCTCGACACGATCCTCCTTTTCCAGCCCTGCAAACCGGGCAAGAAGGCCGGACCCCAGGCCATGGAGCACTACAACGAGCAGAGGAAGGCAAACACCGCCAACGCCGTCGGCCGCCAGCACGTCGGCAAGCTACGCGCCCAGCTCGACAAGGAGGGCCACGGGGACCGCCCCCTCCATGTCGTGATAGACGGCGGCTATACCAACAGAAACGTCCTGTGTCCCGCGCAGGAAAACATCGTCTTCATCGGGCGCATCCGCAAGGACGCCAAGATCCATGCGCCCGCAGAGCTCGAGGGGCCAAGGCGCGGGCGCCCCCGCAAGTACGGCGCCCCGCTCGCGCGCCCCGGCGAACTGCTCGCCGACAAGTCGGTGCCCTGGAGGAGCGTCGAGGTCTTCGCCGCCTCGCGGGTGCGAACGTTCAAGGTCAAGACCCACGATCGCTGCTGCTGGCCAAGCGGCACGCAGGGCCAGCATGTGCGCATCATTGTCGTCCAGCCCCTCGAGCCCCTGCACGACAAGGCCAACAAGCGTCGCCTGTACTTCACCCACCCCGGCTACATCGTCTGCACCGACCCGGAGCTCGACATCGCGACCGTCCTCCAGGCGTATATACACCGCTGGGAGATCGAGGTGGGCTTCCGGGAGCAGAAGACCACCCTTGGCATGGGCCAGGCCCAGACGCGCACCCCCAAGGCCTGCAGTGGCATCATCCGCTTCCAGTCCTACTGCTACGCCATCCTGCTCCTTGCAGGCCATGCCGCCCACATCACCGTTCCGCCCAGGCCCAAATGGCAGAAGCAGAACACCAACAACACCCGGCGAGTCACAACCGGCGAACTGATCGCCATCGTGCGCTCTGAAATGTGGGGAAAGGCCATGGGGATCGAGAATTTTGAGGACTTCGCACGCAAAAGACCCCAGGAAGCAAAGCCACCAAAAATCGAACACGCCTTGATTGACGCCATTTTATGTGCCAGAAATTAGCCAAACTCGAGCGACCCCTTCGGGGTGCTGTGAGATTCACTCTTTCCATTCCATGGCACTCATGTGCTTTCCCCGAGTGAAGATGGGGCACGCAGGAGACGAAATGCAGGTCGAATAAGGCGGCCACAAAACCGCAGATACTCAGGCACGACTGGTGATTTCGACCACGGGAGTCTTTCCAGCCAATCAAATCCTGAATTGCAACACATTCCCGTCATTCACCTCCATCGTTTCCTTCCCAAGCAGCCCCGTCGTGTCGTGAAGGGTGATGGGCGTGGCGGTGGTGCAGTGCCAGTGGATCGTGTTGCCGCTTCGCTTCCAGTCGATGTGGATGCCGCCGGGGAGGCTTCCCTTCGCTGATGGGAGTGAGCCGGGGTGCAGGCGGAATTCATAGTGGCCGGGTCCGTGGTGGAAGGTGGGGCGCAGCCCCAGGCCGTATTGC
>RSAS01000517.1 GCA_003934145.1 Candidatus Viridilinea halotolerans
GAACGGCACCCCTAGCGGCAGATGCGCCGGTGGGAGTGGGCTTGCCGGTGGTTGAGGCTGGGGGCGGCACCACCTGCGTGATCAATGCGGCGGGGCAGTTGTATTGCTGGGGACGCAATAGTACGCTGCCTGCTGACCTCGGCGCGGTCAAACAAGTTAGCGCCGGTTCGGATCACACCTGTGCCATCACGGAGGCCGGTGCGTTGCGCTGCTGGGGCGACAACGAGTCTGGCCAGACGGACGTGCCGGACGCCCTCGGCGCCGTCAGCCAGGTCAGTGCCGATTGGTCTCACACCTGTGCGATCACAGCGGGCGGGGCGATCCACTGCTGGGGACGTAATACGGATGGGTATGGCAATGTTTCTGGCCAGACGGACGTGCCGGACGCCCTCGGCGCCGTCAGCCAGGTCAGCGTTGGTAGGCAACACACCTGTGCGATCACGTCGGGCGGGGCGCTGCGCTGCTGGGGCGGCAACCAGTATGGCCAGGCGAACGTGCCTAGCGATCTCGGTGCAGTCAGCCAGGTCAGTGCTGGTGGGGATCACACATGCGCGCTCACGGCGGGCGGGGCGCTGCACTGCTGGGGTCGCAACACGGATTGGCAAGGCAACGTTTCTGGTCAGACGGACGTGCCGGACACCCTCGGTGCGCTCAGCCAAGTCAGCGCCGGTGGGGATCACACCTGTGCGCTCACGGCGAGCGGGGCGCTCCACTGCTGGGGCAACAACTGGTCTGGCCAGACGGACGTGCCGGACGCCCTCGGCGCGCTCAGGCAGGTCAGCGCCGGTGGGTCTCACACCTGTGCGCTCACGACGGGCGGGGCGCTGCACTGCTGGGGCAACAACTGGTTTGGACAGACGGACGTGCCGGACGCCCTTGGCGCGCTCAGTCAGGTCAGCGCCGGTTTCTACCACACATGTGCTATCAGCGAAGGCGGGGCGTTGCACTGCTGGGGCAACAACGACTATGGCCAGACGGACGTGCCTAGCGATCTCGGAACGGTCAGCCAGATCAGCGCCGGCGCCGGTGGATATCACACCTGTGCGATCTCCGAGGGCGGGGCGCTGCACTGCTGGGGACGTAATACGGATTGGCAAGGCAACGTCACTGGTCAGACAAACGTGCCTAGCGATCTCGGCACGGTCAACCAGGTTAGCGCCGGTAGGTCTCACACCTGTGCTATCAGCGAGAGCGGGGCGCTGCACTGCTGGGGCGACAACAGGTATGGCCAGACGGACGTGCCGGATGCCCTCGGCGCGGTCAGCCAGGTCAGCGCCCGTGGGGAACACACCTGTGCGCTCACGACGGGCGGGGCGCTGTACTGCTGGGGCTACTACTGGTATGGCCAGACGAACGTACCCAGTGACCTCGGCACGGTCAGTCAATTCAGCGCCGGTGGATATCACACCTGTGCTATCACGGCGGGCGGGGCGCTGCGCTGCTGGGGCGAAAACAACTATGGCGAGACGGACGTGCCCAGTGACCTCGGCACGGTCAGTCAAGTCAGCGCCGGTTTATATAGCACCTGTGCGCTGACGGGGGCCGGGGCGCTGCACTGCTGGGGCAACAACAGAGAATTTTCGGAGAGGGGCAACGTTACTGGCCAAATAGAAGTGCCGGAAGCCCTCGGCACGGTCAGCCAGGTCATCGCTGGTGGGCATCACACCTGTGCGATCAGTCAGGCCGGGGCGCTACACTGCTGGGGCGACAACCGGTTTGGCCAAACCACCATCCCCCGCAATCCCCTCGCCATCCAGATGGCCACGATCCGCGGGCGCGTGACTGATGCGGCGGGCGCCGGGCTGGCTGGGGTGACGCTGGCGGCCCGTGGCGAGATGGCGACCACCGATGCGACGGGTAGCTATACGCTCACCAATGTGCCCCAGGGTTCGGTGACGCTGGTGGCGCTGCCGACGCAGCGTTTTGCCCCGCCGCAGCATGCCTTTGTGCTGGCGGGCGATGTGACCGCGAAGGATTTTGTGCTGGCGAGTGAGTTGGGGGCGCTGGCCGGCCAGGTGCGTGACGAGCGGGACGCGGCGCTGCGCGGCGTGCGCGTGGTGGCGCAGTTGCGTCTGGCGGGTGATGAGGCGCGCTGGCTGACGATGGCCTCGGCGCTGAGTGACGCCGATGGCCGCTACGCCTTCGAGCGCCTGCCCGTGGGCAGCTATCGCGTCAGTTTCTTCGATCCCGCTACTCACCGTAGCCAGTTCTACAACCGCCGCGCTAGTGCAGCCCAAGCCGATCTCGTGGCGGTGGTGAAGGACGCGACCACCAACAACATCGATGCCGTTTTCCAGCGTCCGTTGGCTTCTCTGGCGCTGATCAATGGCCATGGCGCGTCGGTGAGCAACAATCCGACAAACGGCC
>RSAS01000882.1 GCA_003934145.1 Candidatus Viridilinea halotolerans
TGGCGTGCTGCGCCCGCTGGTCTGGCCGTGTAGCGCGGGGGTGCGGGTGAGGGGCAACTGAGAGAAGGGGGGCTCAGATGAAGCACACCTGGGCCAAGAATTGGTTACCCCTCCGCATAAACTCCCCCCTGCTTCTTGTGCCATTTGGCACAGTGAGGATAGACATGTTTTTTGCTATCTGATATTATTGACTCTATGGTAGTAAGCGCGTATACTCAAACTGCTCTCTTATGGTTGAAGATGGCAGAAGAGGAAGAGTTACCACCGCGTTGGGAATGAAAGTGGACCCCGTATGCATGTGCTATCTGTCTCCTATCGTACCGACATCCCTGCCTTTTACGGCGACTGGTTCATGCAGCGGGTGCGCGAGGGCTACGTGCGCTACCATAACCCCTATGGGCCGCAAGTCGTCACCGTCTCGCTCCGAGCAGAGGATGTCCGCGCCATTGTGTTCTGGTCTAAGCATTACGGCCCATTCCTGCATCACCTCGACGAACTGGATCGCGCCGGACTTGCGTGCTATTTCCACTATTCACTGACCGGCTACACTGCTGAACGAGCGACCCATCCGCTTGAGGAGCGCGTTCCCCAACCGGATCAGTTGATTGAGGCATTCCAAGCGCTTGCCCGCCATTACAGCCAAAAGCATGTCCTCTGGCGCTACGATCCGATTATCTTCACCCCGCTCACCGATGCGGAGTGGCATCGGCGCACTTTTCGTATGTTAGCCCAGCGGCTTGCCGGTTATACGGAACGCTGTTACTTCAGTTTTCTTGATGGCTACAACAAAGTCGCACGCAACACGGGGAAGCTTCCTGATAACCTGCAACCCTATGACCCGCCGCAAGACGAGAAACTTGACTTGGCTCGTGAGTTGGCATCCATTGCTGAGGCTCATGGAATTGGGCTCTATACATGTGCCGAAGACTTTGCGGTCATCCCTCCCATTCAGCGCGGTGCCTGCGTTGACAAGGAGCTGATTGACGAACTTTGGCCCCACGCGCAACAGCGCAAGTTGAAACTCTCGCCGAACCGCAACAAGTGTGGATGCTATGACAGCCGTGACATCGGTGCCTACGATACCTGTCCCCATGGTTGCGTCTACTGCTACGCGGTGATCAATCGCCCCTTGGCGCTGAAGCGCTACAAAGAGCACGACGTTGAACATGATGCATTGATCAAGCGCGGCCCTAAGCAGCCGCCCCAAGAACCTCACCCCCCGCAACAACTCATCATTCCACTTGATGAGTAGATTCTCTCGTCGGGCGAAGCTATTTGGGTGTGACCAAAATCTGTAGGGCGATGCCCTACAACCCTTCGGACTGATGAAGGGTGCGAGGGAACCAGGTTCCCTCGCGCACCCTAGCTACACATTTTGGTCACACCCAAGCTATTTCTGTCAAAGGTGTGTATGGCAACTCCTTTTGATCCAGCCCTCGTTGCAACCCTAGAGGGGCTGCTTGCACCCGGCGGGCGGGCGCGTATCTCAAACTACATTGAGGCCGCCCAATGCGAAATCCTCTGTGGTCGGCCTCCGGATATGCAACGCCACCACGAAGACATGCGCACCATTCTGCGCGAGGCCGATCGGCGCATTGCCCATCTTGCGCGAGTCTGGGCAACATTTGCGGAGTATGGCAAGGAGTTCACGCCGACGAGCTATACCTCGCCCGATTTCCTTGACGCCTACTTGATCTACTACTGCACAACGAATATTGCCAAAATACAACTCGGTCTGCTCGATCTGGTGGCGCGGGCAGCGCTCGACGGCCCGATGCTGCATGTTCTTGATATTGGCGTTGGTACAGGTACAACCCTGCTTGGTCTGATGGATTTTCTCCTGGCTTGGGCGACCGCCTGCGACCTCTATGCAGCCCCTTTTCCGATCCAGAGCCTAACCTTCACGGGTGTTGATTGCGCCAAAGGGAATCTTGCGTATGCGCGCAAGATCGCCGCCGCCTATGCGGGGGCGCTACGCCGCCGCCGTGAACTGAGCCATGACGCGGAGAGTCAGGCGCGGCTAGAGACTGTTGAGCAGTGGGTTGCCGACGCTACGTGGCAATTGCACGATCTTAATCAGCAGCCCTATAGCGGCGGCTCTAGCAATCTGGTGATTGCATCCAACGTCTTCAATGAACTTTCACCAGTAGGCCGGAGGCATCTCGGAGCGTTGATCAGCAGCCTGCCGCAGCAGGCGAGTGCAGTCATCATTGAGCCGGGGGCAAAACAGAACGCGCAGCAACTCATGGCATGGCGCCGTGCGTTGCTTGAGAAATCAGATCATCTCACGACCCTTGGTCCCTGTGGTGTTGCCCCGGGCGCTGCGGTGAGTGCGGCTTGCGACATATGCTGGAATGGTCGCCGCGAGTCGCTGCACCAACCTGCGCTCTATATATCCTTCCGTAAGCATGCCGCACGCTCCCAGCGTGATGATCGGTCGTTTGCAGATGCGGAGAACAACTTGCTCTCATGGAGCTATGTCCTGCTCCATCACGCGCAAGCTTCTGCTGCGACACTGACCGCCCCGCTTACACTTACCGACGCGGCACAATGGCCGGCGGATCAAGCGATTACCTTCATTGGGGCGTTTCGTGCTCGCAAAAATGATGACGGCTATGACATCCGCATTGATCACCAGGAGCCTGATCGCCGACCAGAGGCTAACAACGAATGGACTGAGTTTGTCAAGCTGTGTCCTGCTGCGGTGGCAAACATCCAAACCCTTACCCTCATCCGCGAGCAGGGTGTCCAAATTCCACGCCTACGCTATGGTGCGTTGCTTAGAATTATTCATGCAACATATGAGAAAGTTAACACCAAGCTATCTCGTATTGTCCCTAATTCAAAGACAAATTTTGATCAAATTCAGCAACCACTCGATAGCACCAACACCTTCTTGCCCGCATATACACCACAGGTGCGCCGTGCGGTTGATGAGATTGCTTACCGGCTCTTTGGCTTCACAGGAATGCGGGCGTTCCAACATCAGATTCTCGGGCAGTCACTCACCGGCAAACCGGTACTGGGCATTGCCGCCACAGGCGGCGGCAAAAGCGAGTGCTATATCCTCCCGGCCATGCTGCTGCCCGGCATCACCATCGTCATCTCGCCGCTCAAATCGCTGATGATGGATCAATATGAGCAGCGTATCTGCCAGCGCTATGGGCTTGGCAGTTTAACCACCGTCATGAATGGCGATGTCAGTATTGCTGAACGCATGGCGCGTCTGCGCCGCATGGAACTCGGCCACTATAAACTGGTCTATCTCACCCCCGAACAACTTGAGCGCAGCTACGTGCTTGAGAGTCTCCAGCGGGCGCATAAGCAGGTTGGTATTCGCTATCTAGCCCTGGATGAAGCACACTGTATTAGCCAGTGGGGACACGACTTCCGTTCGTCGTACCTGAATCTGTTGGCTCGCCTCCGCGCCCGTCACATTCGCCCCTTGCCCATTGCGCTGACCGCCACGGCAAGCCCCGAGGTGCGTCGCGACATCTGTGAAGAGTTGGATCTGGATCCGCGCCCGCTTGAGGCTGGCGGTCATTTGTTCATCGAATCCTCAAACCGACCAGAGCTCAATCTGGTGGTGCGCGTCTGTCGGACGACTGAAGACAAAATCGAGCGCATCCTCGCTGATTTGCAACAACTCCTTGCCAATAATCAGCAGAACGAGGCCCCTGGCGCTGCGATTGTCTTTATGCCCTACACCGGGGGCAAGTTGGAGTATACCCGTCGGAACGGTGAAGCAAATCAAGGACGCCTCAGTACTGGTGCTTCAACGTTTGCCTCCTATCTGGAGCGAGCACTTGCCGAACGTGTTGCGGTCTACCACGGCAAAATGGAGTTCGATAGCCTCGACGCAGCACTGGAGGATGATGAGGAAGAGTCAGAGCATGGCTTCGCTCCGCAACAACGGCGGGCGTTGCCCCCTCTGGGTGACCTGAGCGGGCGCAGCCGACAGGAGCAGCAGCGGGCCTTCATCGAAGGCAGGCAAGCGATCATGGTGGCGACGAAGGGCTTCGGCATGGGTATCGACAAGTCAAACATTCGTCTGGTTATCCATCGGAGCGCTCCTGGTAACCTCGAAGCCTATGCCCAGGAAGCAGGACGGGCCGGGCGTGACGGTGAGCCAGCGACGGCGATCCTCTACTATAGCCCTGATGCGCCCATAGAGGATCGCGAATGGAAACAAACCCAACTCCCCTCTGATGATGAGATTCAGCGGCGCTTTCTGGCAGGCAAGTACATTCGCCGTGAGGATGTTCTGGTTATGCGTGCGTTCCTCCGCTCGGCGCGGCGCAAGGTCGTTGGGCGCATCTACATCACCAATGATGAGGCCATCGCTTTCTTTGAGCGCTGTAACAAACAGCCTGATCTTGCTGGGTTAGCCGTACCCTACACATGGCCTGAATGGCCAGAACGTAGGTCTGAAGGGAAAGAGTCTTACGACCATAAGGAACTGCTTGATCGTGGTGATCGCTATACCCAAAAAACTGACTATATCAAGCGCATCCTCGACGTCGTCTATCGCATTCGCCCTCACATGGATTCAAATAGCCCCCGTGCGAGCCTCGTGCAGGCATACTGTCAGGTTGGTGCCCTCCTGATCAAGCCTAAGGTTCACGATGCCGCTGCCATCCTAAATTCGAATGCCTACTTCGGGGCCGTCTTGCGTGAGGCTCGTCTAACGGCAGCAGAACTCACCAACATCCTGCACACCGGCGATCTGATCAAGCTTGCCATGCGCCTCAAGCAGCCGTTGAGCGAAGTTACCCAGCTTGTGAGCGACATCAGGCATTTTCAGTCAGGTGTCGCCGGGTCGCGTCAAGATAGACTTCTGACCTACAAAACCATTGCTGTGCCCTATTACGGCCCTGCCCAGGGCCGCGAGAGTCTGCCCGACTGGCGAGCCTATGCGGGTGCAGCACGACGGGCAAAAAAACATGAGGCCAACCAGCGGGCGCGTCAAGCCGGACGTTTATGCAAAAACGGATATCAGGATACCACGCTAGACGATTGGTTTTCTGAGCACGAATTGCCTAGTCCACAGGGCTGGGAGATTCTGGCTGGGCCAGCGATGGAACGTGATCAGGACTTTGACGCCTACCTGGAATCGTTCATGGTGCTCCACGATAGTCGCAAGCAGAATGATTGGGCCGCCTATCACCGGCTGCTCACCGATTACGTTGGGGTCGCTCCTGATGGTCGGATCGATACGCAGCCCAACAAGCTCTGCCTGCGCGGGGTGCTGCTGGGCTACCTCAAGACCTTTGAGGTAATTATCGGCGACAACTGTCTGAGTTGTAGCCGCTGCGTGCCTTCCGAGAACTTCACAGCATCGCTGGCGGAGCGCAAGCAAGTAGTGGCTCGCATGAGTGCCGAGCTTGCGCAGTTGTTTGAGACGATTGAACAGTTCGCCACCAATTTTCCCGCTTCCGACCAAGTCGAAGCCCTACTGAGCGCAGTGCAGCGCGCGCAGCAGTCCGGCCACGCCTTGCTTGCTTACCTCCAGGGATGGACGAACCGTCTGCTCCTTGATACGCCGACGCATCGTGGCGCACTACTCATCCGAGCGACCACGATGATCAATGGCCTGCTGGAAGTTCGACGGAGCGATCTCGTTGACCTGATCCGAAATCTCGTTGAGTTGGCCACTGACGGTGACTTGAATGTCATCAGCGCACTCGTTGAGCAAGCATGGCGCGCTCAGCCCGCCTCATTGGATATGTGTCGCCAGCGGATTAAGCTTGCCCAGCGCCAAGGTCTGCCGGAGGTCGAGGCCCAGGCATGGCAAGACTTGCTGGCACTACAAGAGCAGCGGAACCCCGACAGTCATCGATTCCTCTTTGAGTCATGTGCGGCCCTCGCCGACCTCTACGCTGCCCCTGGCATTCTTCACGACGAACAGCAGCAGCAGCACTTTGCCCTGCGCGCGGCCCGGCTGAGCAAGAATCGCTCGCTCGCCGAACAATTCTATGCTCGTGCCGTGCCTGCGCGGAGTTGGAGCGCGTTGGGGTTACTGCTTGACGAATCCTACCCGGTCGTCTGGTCTGGGCCAGAAGCACCGCTGCTGCTCCAGGTTTGGCTCACCGGCGACCGTGCGACGCGGGCTGATCCCATTGCCACGGCTCTTGCCCAGAACACGTTTGCCTGGGAAGCTTGGCCAAGCGCCGATCGGCGTGCGCTGGTGGCGGAACTTTCTGACGAGGCGCTGAGCAAGCATTTGTCGCTCACGACACGGCTGATCAGTCTGCTGGAAACTCCTGGCGATCAGTTGCGCATGGCACAGATCGCCCTTGCAGGAGGAGCAGCGTTCACGCATGAGATCGCTCAACAGATCACCACTAGCGCCCTCCAGGTTGTCCCCGCCAACTTGAGCATCATCGCGCAACTGCATCAGATCGAGCCTCTGCAAGCAGCGGTATATCAAGCCATCCGACCCCGCTTGGGGCTGGAGACATGGGAGACGACGGCGTGGTATCTCACCGAGTTCGCGAGCGAACTCCTGAGCGACACCCCCGAAGAACGTCTACGGTGTTTGCGTGAGGGGATTGCGGCGCTTCCCGTTGGCCCAAGCCGGGAACAAGCAGCAACTCAGATCCAGCCACTTGCGCTGCCGCATCAGGTGGAGGATCGCAATCTAACCGCTGAGTTGCTCCAGCCGCTTGCCGTGTCACTCTTTACCGTGGATGACCCGGTGATACGAACCACGGCTCACCAGCAGTGGCAAGAAGTATGTGAGCAAAGTCCTAATCTACTCACATCCTATCTCGCAACGTGCATGGCCTTTGCGCCAGGGCCGCAGCGCGATAGCTTTTTCGCCACGGTGCCAGCCACTCCCATATGGCTCAGCGCGCTCTATACCCTGCTCAGACCATCTTTTTCACCGCAGACGTGGGACGATGTTGCCGCATGGATGGCGCGCTTTACCCCGATTGAGTCGAGTCTCCCCCCTGAAGATCGGCTCCATCTGCTTCAAGTAGGGATCAGCCTTTTGCCAAGCCCGCCGGAGCGAACCGATGCCGTTGCCCAACTCCAGCCCATGGCTTATGCACTGTTCGAGGTTCCAGCGGTTGCCGCCCAAGCTCATCAGGCATGGCAAGCTGTGTGTGCGCATGAAGCCGACCTCTTTGTTGCCTATGTGATCCAAACCCTTGCCGTACCCGCCTTGCAGCCGCACAGTTTAGCTTGGATTCAAGCTCAGTTCACAACGCAACCAGATTTCCGCCCATATCTACACCAAGAACTGCGTCAGGCATCTACCGCATTGCAAGAGCGAATTTGCATCCTCTTTCCTGATGAGATCGCCCATTTTCCGCTTGATGATCAGCTACGGCTGTTGCGATTGTTGATTGAACCACACGTACCGGATCAAAGCCAAACTGCTTTCGTGCCTTGGCTACTGGACACATTTCGCACGCTACTCAATGCGAGTGAGACGCTTTCCAGCGAGGCACACAAGCTCATCCAAAGTCGCTGCAAGACAGACGTAGACGCGATCTGCGTCTATCTTGACTTCTGTAAGCAGCATCAGAATGGGCTCGCATTGAGCGAGACATTCCTCGACTCGTTGCTTACCTGCGGGTACACTGCAACGTTGACAAAGCTACCCGAGACATTACCATTCAGGCGCTGGAATCTGGCGGTACGCATGGCACGTATCCTGGGAGATGTCTTTGGTCAAATAAGTTCCACCGAGGTGACGAGCGAGATGCTTGGCAACTTGAAATACGCTTTCAAGCCGCAGTATAATTCAGAGTACGCCGATATGCTCGCTATAGCTCTTGAACAGGTGCGTACCTGGACCAGATCAACCTACTTAACACCGCTGGCCTTTCAAATTGAAGCGCTAGTCCAGGCAGGCCGCTACGCCGAAGCTCGTCAGTTGGCAAGCCCCCATCCGCAGCTTCAACTTGGCAAACATCGTGAACCAGCCGCACTATATATTGACCGAGCGGAGCGGCCTCAGCAGAACGACCGGCCAAGCAATCCTGACTATGCCAAGATTGCTGCGGCGCTGTTGGGCAAGGGGCCATATGCGGTGTAGCAGGATGCCAGTGGCAAGCCCCGACAGACCATCCATTATCCACCACTTCCACCATGCCGGCCATACCCTCACCTGGGAAGAGCACACGCCCGGCTCGCATACGCTGCTCTTCCTACACGGCTACTCGGCCAATCGGGTGATCTGGGCGCGTGAAATTGCCCGCCTCGGTCATCTGGGGCGCTGTGTGACGCTCGACCTGCCCGGCCACGCGCCAGCAACGACGCCGCAGGGCTATCGCCACCTCAGCGTCGAGGAACTGCTCGACCTAGAGCTACGCGCCATTGCGGCGATCGTGGGTGACGGCACGGCCACCCTGATCGGCCACTCGACCGGGGGCTTGATTGCCTTGGTCGCTGCGGCCCGCATGCCCGCTCAGATCCGCCGCGTGATCGCCTTTTCGCCGGTCGTCTGGGGGCCGCTCAGCGGGGCGCTCGGTCTGTACCAGTGCCTGCTCACGCTACCGGGCGGCTACGCCAGCTACGCCTTGCTCTACGGGCTGACCCAGCGCTCGCGGCGCTTCATCCAGTTCGGCATCGGCTTACTCTACAGCGGCAACCTTCGCGCCTACCTGCGCAACCCCGTCGCGGACGCTGCCGTGCGGCACTGGCACCCGATCTATCGTCAGACGCGCATCCGCAACCTTGCCACACTGCTCCTGGCAATCCGAGCTTGCGATCTACGTGCCGAAGCTGCCACCGTGCGCTGCCCGATGCTGGTGATCGCCGGAGTAAATGATCCCGTCGTGCCCGTCGCGCAGTCGCGCTGGCTCGCGGAGCACCTCGCCAACGTCGAGTTACATGCGCTGCCGGGGGTGGGCCACCTGACGTAGTGGGAAGCGGCGGCCACTGTTGATGCGCTCGTCATGCGTTGGTTGGCGGCACATCCGGTGGGAGCGGCAGAGACGATCTCCTCGCCCAAATAAGGAAAACTCATGCCAAACGTACATAACGCCCTCGGTCAACCAATTGGCCCTCCCGTCCCCGCCTGGACTCCGCCGCCAGTGCCACCACACATGCCGCTCGCTGGACAGTACTGTGCGCTCGAACCGCTCGATCCCGATCGCCATGCCCACGATCTGTATGCGGCCATCTCTGCTGACCGCGAGGGACGGATGTGGACCTACCTGCCGTATGGCCCCTTCCCAACCTTTGCCGCCTATCGTGCTTGGCTCGATCAGCCTTGCGCCGATCCTGATGCCCTGTTCTATGCCATCCGTATCCGGGCAACTGGACGGGCCGCCGGGGTCGTCTGCTACATTCGCATCACCCCCCAAGCAGGGAGCCTGGAAGTCGCCCATGCTGCGTTGGCACCCGAACTTCAGCGGACGCCCGCCGCGACCGAAGCGCAGTTCTTGCTGATGCAGCACGCCTTCGCCCTTGGCTACCGCCGCTACGAATGGCGTTGCAATGCCCTCAATGCGCCTTCACGCGCAGCAGCCCAACGCCTCGGCTTGTCGTTTGAAGGCGTGTTTCGGCAGGCCTTGGTAGTCAAGGGCCATAACCGCGACACGGCATGGTATGCGGCCATTGACGCCGAATGGCCGCAATTGCATGCAGCCTTTCGGCGCTGGCTCGATCCAGCCAATTTTGACGCCACTGGCAACCAGATTATCCGGCTCGCGACCCTAACGGAGCCATTACTCTATCGCAAAGGTTAGTACTCCAACGAGAGGAAGCAGTTTGGCGCATGCCTACGCCGGATGCATGTCACCCTGAACGAAGGCGCAGCCGGAGTGAAGGGTCTCGGCAGCGCATCAGGAACCGAGATTCCTCGCTTCACTCGGAATGACAACCCTCGTTGTAGACTTAGGATCGGCGGGCCTCACCGCGGCTTAAAAATCGACAGGTGCAGCCGCGACTCGTGCCCACACGCTTCACAGGCCGTGCCATTGAGCCCCACCAAGCGGGTGACCCCACCCGTGCGCGTAATCAGGGTATGGTGGCAAGCAGGGCAGCACGTCGGCTGATGAGGCTCGCCCCCATACACATAGTGGAGGCCACCTTCGAACCCCAGCCGCCGGGCGCGCATCGCCGAGGCCATCGTCTCGCTGCCAGCGTTGCCGGGCAAGACGTGCCAGGGCGTATGCTGACCGAGTTGGTCGCTAATCCAGTTCACCAGCGTCCGCAACTCTTCGGGGCTATCATTCACGCCATGATGCACCCGGGTCGTCACCTCAAGGTGGCACTTCCACTGCTGACGGGCATGCTCAGCTACTGCCAACACCCCGCGCCAGTCGGGAATGCCCCCGATCCGAGCATAGCTGCTCTCGCTAAAACCACGCAGATCGAGACTCATGCCATCCAGGTAGTGCCCAAACTGATCGAGCGCTTCGATCGTCATCGCGCCGGTCGTGACAATCGCCGTATAGCGACTGGCGGCGCGGCCCCAGCCCCACGCGATAAGCGGGAACTCGTGGGTGCGCTGGATGTCGGCATAGTCAGCGGCCTTCGCGGCCCGCTTTGGCTCCTCGGCGTGGTAGCCGATGATGCTGCGGTAGCGCCGACCGCGTAGCTCTTGCGTGACCCACTTGGCGATGGGCCAGCCTTTGAAGCGTTGGGCGCAGAAGTGGCGCCCGTTGGCGTATTGGGGCGCGGTGCCGTCGCGCATCAGGTGATCGCCGAGTCGCCACGCCCCCTCGGTATGACATACCGAGGGGGCGCGGGTGTCGCTCAACACGGTGATGCCATCCTTGTCGGACGGCCCGGCTCGCGCAACCTGCACGGTTCTGATGCGGTGCTGCGTGAGCAGGGGGAAGATGATTTGTTCAACGAGCCGCTTCGTCCCCGCGAATTCTTCGCCAACCTGGGCGATGATCACGATCATCTGGTTGAGGTGAAAGTCGCGGGTTTCGGGATGCAACAGCCACCGCAAAAGAATGGCGGTTGAATCCCAACCGAGTTCGTAGTTGAACACCACCCGCCGCCGCACGCACGACGGCGGGGTGCGGTGAGCGATCCGCCGTCTGCGTCGGTGGTGCATGGGTGTGCTTCCTCCTCGCTACTCCTCAGAGGACTGAGGTGGACTGTTCAGGGCAGTCGCTTCCTCCTCCATCCAAAGACGGTTCAACGTCGTGAGCGGGCTGAGATTGCCGTCAGCACAGTCAATGACGAGATTTCTCTCTTGCAAATCGGGGTCGGCGGCGATGATGCGACGCAGCGCGTGCTTGCGTTGACCGATGATGATCGCATGCCCCCACGGTGCGGCTCTGCGCCACCCCTCAAGGTGCGCAGTTCCCTTGGGTACGATGGCGAGGACGTTTTCCTTTCGCTGGCTTTGCCACAGGTCGTAGCGCGGGTCGGCGCTGAAGTGGGCGGGAACGCCGCGCTCTTCGAGCGCCTCGTCGATCTTCTCTTCAACCCACGGCTGGGCGGTGGCGAAGAGGGAATGGATCGCGTTGTGCGCGTGATCATGTTTATCTTCGAGGTCAGCGGTAACCTCGACTTCGACGTTCACCGTATCTTCGTTGCCGAGGTCGTCGTTGCTGAGGTGGTACGTGCGCCCGTAGCGCACGGTGATGGTGGTGATTTTCATGGAGAATCCTGAGATGCGAGTATACCAATGCGTATGGAACCATCCGCAGCGCGCATCGCGCCATAGCGCATTGATATGCCATATTCGGCTATTTCTTTGCTATCCGCGTGTGGGTGATGGTGGTGCGCCGCTTGGCACGCGGCCCGTAGGCGGCTCTGGCGTCCCACCCGGCGGCGTAGGCCAACA
>RSAS01000518.1 GCA_003934145.1 Candidatus Viridilinea halotolerans
TCCCCATCACCTATCCGTGACTTGCCGAGCGAATGTTCTGTCCGCCCTTAAACCGCCGGGGGCGCGGGGCCACGCCCCCGCAAATATCCCCGCCCGGCGGGGGCGCGGGGCCACGCCCCCGCAAAAAATCCCCGCCCGGCGGGGGCGCGGGGGCACGGCCCCCGCAAAAAATCCCCGCCCGGCGGGGGCGCGGGGGCACGGCCCCCGCACACATCCTCGCCCGGCGGGGGCGCGGGGGCACGGCCCCCGCAAAAAATCCTCTCCCTCCCCGCCGAATGGCTCAAACGTAACACGAAAGGTCTTTTCCCAATGAACGGTAAGGTCTGCCTTATCACAGGTGCCACCTCAGGCATCGGCCAAGTAACCGCACTCGAATTGGCGCGCATGGGGGCCACGGTGGTCTTACTGGTGCGCAATCGCCAGCGCGGCGAAGCAGTGCAACAGAGCATTACGGCCCAGACGGGTAACGCCAACGTAGAGGTACTCGTCGCCGATTTTACCGCGCTCGAAAGCGTCCGCGCAGCGGCGGAACAGTTTCTCAGCCGCTACCAACGCCTTGATGTGCTGGTGAATAACGCCGGCCTCTACGTAAGCACGCGGCAACTCAGTGCCGACGGCTGCGAGTTGACCTTTGCGGTCAACCATTTGGCACCCTTCTTGCTTACCAACCTGCTGTTGGAATGCATGCAGGCAAGCGGAGCGGCGCGCATCGTCAATGTCTCGTCGGGGGCGCATATGGCTGGCAGCAACAAATTCAACGACCTGCGTGCCGAACGTGGCTACAACGCCTTTCGTGCCTACGCCGACTCGAAACTGGCCAACGTACTCTTCACCTACGAGTTGGCGCGACGGCTTGAGGGCCAGGATGTCACCGCGAACTGTCTGCATCCCGGCGCGGTGCGCACCAACTTCGGCGCCGGTGCCACCGGCATTTTCGGCGTCTTTTTCAACCTCGCCCGTCCCTTCATGCTCAGCCCCGAACAGGGCGCCCAGACCTCCATCTACCTCGCCAGTTCGCCTGAAGTAGCAGGCATCAGCGGCAAATACTTCAGCAATTGCCGCGCCCAAACCAGTTCGCCCAACTCCTACGATCACACGGCCCAAAGCCGCCTCTGGTCGCTGAGCGAGCAACTCTGCGGTACTCTGGTCGACACGAAGTAGCATTGCCACCTCCGGTGGGGTTGCGTCAAAATTGTTGGGGCTGCGCCCCAAACGCTCTTTTTTCGTTCGTTTTGGCGGCTTCGCCGCCAAAACGAACGAAAAAAGTTCTTCGGGGGAGGCGCAGCCTCCCCCGCACCCCCACCGGGGGTAACTTTGACGTAGCCATGGGGGCCATGCCCCCGCACCCCCTGCGTGGCCAACTGCAAAGTGGTTACGAACCATTCAGTTCACAGACAACAACTAGCCGTATATATCCGCCCTCTTGTGCAAAAAGAGCGCCATTGCTACGATAACAGAGTGAGGAGCTTTGCGTTATAACTCCTCTATTTCAGTGAAGAAGGAGCGAGTTATGGCCATCTTGAAGCGCTGCATCACCAGCCTCGTGCTGGCTTTCATGCTCGGCACGTTTGGGCTGGTTTTGGCCCCCCCCCTCGGGCGGGTGGCCCAGCCATTGCTCTGCGCGGGGGCGCTTGAGCCAGAGACCCGCCTGCGCGGGTTGCAATTCCGCTGTATCGCAGCGGCGGATGGCCGTATCACCTCCGTGCCCACCGAACAGGTTATTGTCTATTCCATACCCTTGTTGACTCTGCTCTTATGGCTTCCTGTCTACGGGATTTTGGTAGAGCGCGAACGGCGTGCGCGGCGTGCGCGAGGTACGATGGCTGAAGATCTTGCCGCTTCGGTCATTGCCCGTGCCGAGATTCTGCGTATTCTCCACCAGAGCGCCTTCGGACGCCCAGGGTTGCTACGCGCCGCCGAATTAACCATGGTACTCTGGGTGCATCCGCCCAATGATCGCCCCTACGAGGCCCAAGTCGCCTGGCTGGTAGACGACGAAAGCCTCAGTCGGATGACGGTTGGTGCCATCGTCGCGGTGCGCATCAATCCGCGCCGCCCCCAACATGTCTACCCGGCCCAGGCGTGGGCGCACTATGCGTGGTGGCACTCCTGATGCCCTGCTGTGTGTGGCGTGCTATTGCAGCGGCGGCGCCGCTGCAATAGCACGCCACCGCGTATCACGTCAACGTTGCCGGGGCGGCGCCCCAAGCCCCCATGCGCATGAACGTAAGGGGCCTGCGGCCCCGTAAACCCCGCCGGAAGGGGGAATTTTTCGGGGGCCATGCCCCCGCCCCCCCCCGCCGACAGCTAGGATACTGCTGGTTTATGCATGCACGGGCCTGGGAGCGCGGGCGTCCCGCCCGC
>RSAS01000712.1 GCA_003934145.1 Candidatus Viridilinea halotolerans
GTTTTTCATGAACCTTGCGCTGATGCCCTTTGAAGATGCGGCCTATCTGGAGGTGTTGGCCCACGAGTTTCAACACATGATCCACCAGAACGAACAGCCCGGCAGCGCCATCTGGTTCAACGAAGGGGCTTCGCAGCTTGCAGCCGATCTCAATGGCTATGTGGACCACGGCTTCCCGCGTAGCTACCTCAGCGATACCGATCTGCAACTCACCAGTTGGAGCGGTGCGCCCACGCGTTCGACGCGCCACTACGGTGCCTCCCACCTCTTCATGCGCTACATCTATGCCCAATATGCCGGTGAAGCGCAAATGCGCCCGCTGATGCGCGCCAATGCGGGCAACAAGCTTGAGGCTTTTGTCGCTTTGGCTGCGCCGACCCATCCCGACCTTACCGACTTTGGCCAAATTGTTGCCAATTGGGCGGTGGCTAATCTGATCGATAATCCCACTGTGGCCGATGGGCGTTACAGCTATGATACCGGCCACGCCTTGCCCAACCTGCTCTTCCAGCGCGTCCGCCCTATGGATGTGCGTTTGGGCCAGCATTCCGCCACGCTCGCCCAGTTTGGCGCAGCCTATCTGGAACTGCCCGCCAACGCCAGCCGTGTGACCTTTGCGGGCGAGCCGGTCGTGCCCCTGGTGGGGGCGCAACCCATGGGTCAACACGCCTGGTGGAGTTTCTATGGCGACGATAGTATCGCTACGCTCACCCGCGCCTTTGATCTGCGCGACCTCGCTACCGCAACACTGCAATTTGATACCTGGTACGAGATTGAAAATGACTACGACTATGCTTTCGTCACCGTCTCGACCGATGGCGGCCAAACGTGGATGACGCTACCAGGCAACCTGACTACCGACCACGATCCGCAGGGTGTCAACTATGGCTTTGGCCTCACCGGCATGAGCGGCCACCCCGATGCCGATCTCGACAGCAATGTGCGTGGCACCTGGGTTGAAGAGCGCATGGATCTGACGCCCTACACTGGCCAAGAGGTACTCGTGCGCTTTTGGCAGATCAACGACCAAGCTCTAGAGGGATCGGGAATCATGTTCGACAACATCGCCATTCCCGAACTGGAATTCTTCGATGATGCCGAAAATGACGCGGCGAAATGGGAAGCCGAAGGCTTCGTGCGTGTCAGTGGCACCTTGCCGCAACAATGGGAAGTGCGCCTGGTGCGCACCAGTGCCGACGGGCAGGTCAGAGTGGAGCATTTGAGCGTTGATCATGATCGAACCATGCACGCCGAGATAGCCCCTGGCGAGCGAGCGGTGTTGGTCGTAGTACCCACAACACCCCACACGCTCGAGCGAGCGAGCTACCGGGTGGTTGTCGAATAATAAAGCTTTTGGGTGTGACCAAAATGTGTAGGTAGGAGGTGCGGGGGAACCAGGTTCCCCCGCATTTCCCCCTGTCCGGCGGGGTTGTAGGGCACCGCCCTACAGATTCCAGTCACACCCAAATGAATGAGAACTATGGCATTCCTAAAACCCCTGAGCCTTAGTGCATTGCTGCTGCTGCTGATCTGGTTCTTGGTCGCCGAACGTCCGACCACCTCGCGCTTCATGCCGCACGAAACGACTCGCCCGTTACTCAGTAGCGCGTCGGGGGCCGCCCCGCTGCGCGCCAACTACACGGTGCGCGCCAACGACCACTTGATCCTGAGCAGCGCAGCCGACCTCTTCGTGTCAGAGCAGCAGGATCGCCTGCACGCGGATCTGCAACAGGCACTCACCTACGTCAGCGGGCGTTTCGGCAACACAGCGCAAGGCACCATTAGCATCTACGTGGGCAACGAACGCAGTTGCGGGCTACACGGTATCGCCTACACCGAACTACGCACCGTACAGGTCTTCACCTGCCCCAGCCTACCCCTAGAGCGCACCGTAAGCATAGCGGCCCACGAGTTTGTCCACCAACTCTGCCATGACCACTACGGCGCGGCCCACCTCCAAGCCGATCTGATCCTGATGGAAGGGATCGCGACGTGGGGCGCAGGAAGCTACTGGCTGGGCAGCGCACCCAACTTTCGCAGCTTCGTGCGTCCGTGGGTGGCCCAAGCGACCGACCTGCCCTTGGCGACCAGCTACGTCGGACGCCCAATCAGCGACATGAACCAACTCTACTACCAGTGGGCCAGCTTCGTCGAGTTTCTGATCGAGCAGGAGGGGCGCGAACGTTTCGACATGCTCTATCTCAGCGGCCACAACGCCCCCGGCTCCGCCGACTACCTAGCGGTCTACGGGCGTGACTTGGCGACCCTCGAGGCGGAGTGGAGGGCGTGGGTGCTTGGGGGGTGAGGGAGGCGAGGAGGCGGGGAGGCGAGGAGGCGAGGAGGCGGGGAGGCGAGGAGGCG
>RSAS01000403.1:0-2365 GCA_003934145.1 Candidatus Viridilinea halotolerans
GGAGGCTTCGCCTCCCCCGAACCCCCACCGGAGGTGACTTTGACGTAGCCCTACCTGCGGGGGTTCGGGGGCCCGGCCCCCGAAAACCCCATCCCCCTTGCGGTCAGGGTGTGTGAGGGAACCTGGTTCCCTCACACACCCTGACCAAGCAAGGTACAATGGATGCAATAATCCGACCTTGCGGGGCCACCCGCGACGCAAGCCGGGCAGATCGCCTGGCTGCGAGGAGCCAATGATGACCAAGAGTATCTTTACCACGGCGATTCACGCCGGACGCCCAGAGGGTGGGCCGATCTCGACGCCTTCCGTGCCGGGGATTGAGTTGGCGGTGAGTTATCGTGCGGCCAATGTGGATCGTTTGCACGCGATGCTCGACGGTGAGGCGGAGGGGTTTTCCTATGCGCGCTATGGCAATCCGACCAGTGTGGCCCTAGAGCAGGCGCTCTGTACGCTGGAAGGCGCGGCGACGGCGCGGGTTTGTGCTTCGGGGATGGCGGCGATCCATGTGGCGCTGCTGCTGACAGGTCTCGAAGCGCACGATACGCTCTTGTTGGCCCAGGATTCCTATGGCGCGACCTTTGCACTTGTGGATACGCTGCTGCGCCGTTTGGGGGTGCGTCCCGTCTTTGTGGATGCGACCGACAGGGCGAGTCTGGCGGCGGCCTTGGCCGAGCATCGCCCACGGGCGCTCTTGGTGGAGCCTATCTCTAACCCTGTGCTACGCCTGTGCGACATCGCGGCGGCGGCGCGGCTCTGCAATGAGCATGGTACTCATCTGGTGGTGGATGCGACCTTTGCCACGCCCTATTTGCTGCGCCCCTTGGATTTGGGGGCGGACATTGTGGTGCATAGCCTGAGTAAATACATCGGCGGCCACGATGATGTGTTGGGTGGCGCGGTGCTGGCGCGTGAGGAGTATGCTGCGGATCTGCGCAGCCTCATGATTCTTATGGGTGGCCTGCTCGATCCCCATGCGGCCTTCTTGGCGCTGCGTGGCTTACGCACGCTGCCGTTGCGTATGCGCGAACATTGCCGCAACGCGGCACGCGTGGCCGATTGGCTGATTGAACAACCAGGCGTTGCAGCGGTCTACTATCCCGGCTTAACAACTCATCCGCAGCACCACCTCGCGGCCAATATGCTGCCCAAAGGCTTTGGGGGTATGGTGGGGTTTGATCTGCAGGATGGCAACGAGGTGGCGGCGTTACGCTTCCTCGACCGTCTGCGTATGATCCTGCCAGTCACGACGCTCGGCGGCGTCGCCAGCCAGATCCTCTACCCCGCCCGCTCTTCGCACCGCTCGTTGCCTGCCGAACGGCGGCGCACCTTGGGCATTGGTGACGGGCTGCTGCGCCTCTCGGTGGGCATTGAGGATGCGGATGATATTATCGCTGATTTGGCGCAAGCGTTTAAGGTTTAGGAGTGACACTGTGACCCCACATCCACCTGATCGTCCGCGTACCGCGTTGGTTGTGATGGCCCATCCTGACGATGCCGAGTTTGCGTGCGGGGCAACGGTGGCGGGTTGGGCGGCTGAAGGTTGGCAGATTACGCTGGTGGTCTGCACCGATGGCGGATCGGGCGGGCCAGACGAGGCGACCGACGTGACGCCAGAGACGCGGCGGCAATTGAGTGCAACGCGCAAAGCGGAGCAGTTGGCGTCGGCGGCAGTGCTGGGCATCAGTGAGGTGATCTTCCTAGATTATCCCGATGGCCAGCTTGAATCGACGCTGGAGTTGCGCCGCGAGTTGGTGCGCCAGATGCGGCGGACGCGCGCCTACCGCCTGATTTGCCAGTCGCCGGATCGCGTCTGGACGCCGAGTTATGCGTTGGGGCGCTACCATCCCGACCATCTCGCGGTGGCGGCGGCAACCCTGGCGGCGGTCTACCCGGCGGCGCAGAATGCGTGGGATTTTCCTGAATTGTTGGCCGAGGGTTATGCGCCGAGCCGCGTGCGCGAGATCTATGTCGTAAGTGCGCCGCATCTCAACTACGCCGTAGATATTTCGACGACCATCGAACAGAAGTTAGCGGCGTTGCGTTGCCATGTAAGCCAATTGGGCCACGACCAGAGCGCCCTCGCCGAGCGCATTCGCCAGTGGGCGGTCGAGCGCGGCGAACCCTTCGGCCTGCCGCTGGCCGAGAGCTACCATCGTGTGGAGAATTGAGTTAAGCCCCTGGCGGGGGTATGGGGCTACGCCTGGGAACCTGGTTCCCTCCAGGAAGGGAAAGGGAGGGAACTTGGTTCCCTCCGGGAAGGGAAAGGGAGGGAACCAAGTTCCCTCCGGGAAGGGAAAGGGAGGGAACTTGGTTCCCTCCGGGAAGGGAAAGGGAGGGAACTTGGTTCCCTCCGGGAAGGGAAAGG
>RSAS01000403.1:2465-4181 GCA_003934145.1 Candidatus Viridilinea halotolerans
GAGGGGCAAGGGAGGGAACCAGGTTCCCTCCCTCCCAATCAATCCCCCGCAGCAGCCTGGCGTGCCAAGCGCAGCGGACGGGGGTGGATGCGCCGCCGGGCGAGACCGCCTGCGCCGACGACAACGGGGGTGATGCGTAGCGGGCGGCTGGACGCGGCGACCGGCAGCGGCAGCGGGCGCTCGCTGGGCATAGGGCGTGGCTGGTAGCCCAAGAGGCGCATGATCGCCGCCTGATCCTGCTGCGGCACGTAGCGCGTGGTCAGTTGCCCTTGCTGGGCGCTGACGACGACGCGCGCCGGTTCGGGGCTGAGGCAGTGGTGCGCACCGCCGCGTCCGGCGATCATCTGCTGGTAGGCGCCGACGCCGCAGACGGCGACGATGAGGCCAGCACCGGCATCGGGGAGCATCAGCGGGGGACGGTGCGGGCGCGGGTAGACGTCGTCGCTGTCGCAGGTGCGCCGTCCGGCGAGACGCACCGGCACCGCCGGACGATCCCAGTCGCTCAAGGGCAAAATAACAAACTCTTGGCCCTCGACAAGCAGCGCGTCGGGCAGGGTCACCATCATGCTGCTATTCATCAAATACCAGTCGGGCTGGCCCGGCTGGCCGCGCTTGACTGCACCCACTTCGAGCAGAAAGACGCTATGGTTAGCAACGGTGTAGCGCCCGAATTCGCCGATGAGGTCGGGCATGGGCACGTCATAGGCGGCGCAGGTGCTGCTAATGGTTGCCATAAGGCGCGTAAGAAAACCAGCGTAGTCGAAACTGAAGTCGAGACGGTAGCCGGAGGTCGGAATGCCGCCACCAAAGTTGAAGTAGCGCAAGCTAGGCACGCGACGGCGCAGGCGGCAGTAGGCCGCCACCGAGGTGCGCAGGGTGGCGAGAAAGTGGGCTTCGTCCTCGACTTGGCTGCCAATCATGGCGTGGTAGAGCACGAGTTGGTGGGGGCTGTTAGCGATCTGTTCGGCAACAAGCTCAATCTCGGCATCGGTAAGGCCAAAGCGGTCGTTGCCAGGATGCGTGCCGTCGCGGTTACCGGCGGCACGTTCGCGCACGCCAAACTGAAGCGGGGCGGGGCAAGCGAGCAGCGCCTCAAGCTCGGCGCGATCATCAAGCACAGGCGTAACCAGTTCACAGCCATCAAGGCGCAGGGCGCGAATTGCCGCGAGATAATTGGGCTCTTTGGAGCCATTACAGCAAATCAGGCGG
This sequence comes from Candidatus Viridilinea halotolerans, assembly GCA_003934145.1. Lineage (GTDB taxonomy): Bacteria > Chloroflexota > Chloroflexia > Chloroflexales > Chloroflexaceae > Viridilinea > Viridilinea halotolerans. The sequence goes on from RSAS01000403.1 coordinate 3,675, forward strand.
TCGGCGGGCAGCAACCCTTGGCGGAAGAGGCTATGGGCAATGATAAGATCAGCGGCAGCCGATGTCTCGTAGTGTGCCCCGGCATCCAAAGCGGTCTGCACCGCATCTGCGGCGAAGTTGGCCTTTGTGGCGTAGGCATAGAGGAACTGACCCGCATAAGCGCTCTCTTGGCGCGCCTGGGCTGCCCAGGCATACATGCGCTCAATCTGCGTACTAATCTGCGGTGTATAGACGACCTCCAGCGGAGCACCATGGTTCCGCGCCAACTCGTTCAGGTTGAGGTGCCCACCCAGGAGCAATTCGCCCGCGTGGCGCACCATGAAATCAGTGAGGTGGCCCTCACCCGCGAACCCGAACCGATCCTTGATGTAGTTGGTGTAGGTCTGTTGCTTCAATTGTACCAATGCCCTCCTAAGTTTCTTTTCACAACCAAGTTGTGGCGTTACCAGACTGGCGGACGCGTGGGAACCGGGTTCCCACCCCCGCCGGGGGGCGGACGCGTGGGAA
>RSAS01000403.1:4281-7716 GCA_003934145.1 Candidatus Viridilinea halotolerans
GCCGGGGGGCGGACGCGTGGGAACCGGGTTCCCACCCCCGCCGGGGGGCGGACGCACGGGAACCGGGTTCCCACCCCCGCCGGGGGGCGGACGCGTGGGAACCGGGTTCCCACCCCCGCCGGGGGGCGGACGCACGGGAACCGGGTTCCCACCCCTACCCCTCAATTGGCGGCGTAGCCGCCAAACGCACGCCTTTGGGTTGGGGCACGGGGTGGTACCAGGTACCACCCCGTGCCCCAACCCAAAGGCAACACGAAAGTTGGCCGTGAGGCTAACGCCGCACAGCAAAAGATAATGAGCATGAAAAAAGCCCCTGCGCCGACAGCAGGAGCCTAAAGGGGATGCGCGCGGCGCATGCCGCTAACGCAAGGGATGATACCAGCCCCCTTGAGGCCACAAATCGGTGCAGTTGGGATAGCGCAACACGTTGGCGCGTAAATTAGAGTGAACGTCCATACTGCCTCGCTGTAGCCCGCCCGGCACCGTCATATCCTCTCCGGCTGACCACACCATGTGGTCGCCGCGACGGCGACATCCGTTTCGTGTTCGATGTTGCGTGTTGCGCAGTGCCGGGTGCCTTCCCGGGACGCGAAACCCGTCACCAAAACGTAACGGGGGGCTCGGAATCATAGGCCGTTTGGCACGACCGGCGTGCATTATACCCCTAATGGCTACGCCATGTCAATAGGTGGCAAGCCATTTTTTCTGGGGCTGCGCCCCAAACCCTTCCGGAGGATGTGCGGGAACCGGGTTCCCGCACACACCCTTGCCGGGCAGGGTGCGGGAACTTGGTTCCCGCATACGCCCTAGTAGGCATTCTCCTGTTTGCCAGTGAGAAAATTAGCAATCGTACGCACAATAATTTTGATGTCGAAGACCAGCGACCAATTTTCGATGTAGTAGAGATCATAGCGTGTGCGCTCTTCGATGCTGGTATCGCCGCGCAGTCCGTTGATCTGGGCCCAGCCGGTGAGTCCGGCCTTTTCGCGGTGGCGGCGCAGGTAGCGCGGAATCTGTTGGCCAAACTGTTCGACCCAACGCGGCTGTTCGGGACGCGGGCCGACGATGCTCATTTCGCCCATGAGGACGTTGATCATCTGCGGCAGTTCATCAAGGCTGGTGCTGCGCAAGAAACGCCCGATGCGCGTGACCCGCGGATCGTTGGGGGTTGTCCAGGTGCCAAACTTCTCGGCATCCGTGCGCATGGTGCGAAACTTGAGCATCCAGAAGGGCTTGAGATCCATACCAACGCGCTCTTGCAGGAAGAAGACCGGCCCGCGTGATTCGAGGCGAATGGCGAGGGCGATGAGCATAAAGAAGGGCGCACCAAAGAGCAGGATGCAGGTGCTGACAAAGATGTCCAGCGCCCGCTTCAGTGCCCGGTTCCAGGGGTTGTCGAGCGCGGCATTTTTTACACTCACCAAGGGGAGATCGCTCAGGTCGCCAATCGAGAGTTCGTTGTTGGTGATGAGTTGGAAGGTATCGGGGTAGACCTTAATGGCGACGGCTTCATCTTCGGCTTGGGTAATGACTTCGATCAGATCTTGGGGTGAACGGCCAGAGAGGGCGATGATCACCTCATCGGCTTGGGTGGCGCGAATGACGCGGGTGAGTTGTGCGCTATTGCCCAGCACAGGCAGACCCGCGACGACGCTCCCAATTGCGGACGTGTCGCTGACAAAGCCTTGAACGCGATAGCCTAATTCGGGGCGGCGGCGGATGGTCTGCCAGACGAGTTGACCTGGCTCGCGGGCGCCAACGATAATGACGCGGCGCGTATCGATATCGTGGCGGCGCAGCCAGATCACCCCGCTACGATGCAGCCCGCGCAGCAGGACGCAGCCCCCAATGGCGCTGAGCCAACTCCAGACCAGCATATCGCGGGTGAAGGGGAGATCCTGCGAGCCAATTTGGGGCAGGAGGGTATTGATGACAATCGCACCGACGGCGGTGAGCGAGACGGCGGTAAAGACCTTGAAGGCCTCGTCAACACGCGAAGCGCCACGGCGCATCTCGTAGAGGCCGTTGCTGGCAAAGACGGCGAGCGCCATGAGGCTAAAGAGCAGCAGGAAGCGCAAAGCGATGCGCGGATCGGAGGGGATCAGCGCACCACTTGCCTCAATGCTGGCAGCAAAGGTGGCAAAGGTGGCTATAATCGCCCCATTGAGCATCAGCAGATCGCCGCCAATGAGACTCAGGCGCAAGATCGCGCGCCACGCCCGTGGGCGCAATTGTAAACGCCGCTCAGCCAACACGGCGGGCGGCGGGGGGGAGGAGGAGATTGTGGCCAAGTGCGACCAACTCCTTTATGGTGATCCCGGCCTCGATCAAAAAATTGATCGGGGCAGCAGTGGTAGCGGCATAGTGTTTGCGGTGAAAAATACGCATCGCGGCGTAGAAGGCGCGAATCGACGGAATGGCGCGCCGCGTGCTGGCGGCTCGTTTGTAGTGATGTACGATCACATGCGGCGCGTAGACGATCTTCCAGCCGTACTGTTTGATACGAAAACACCAATCCAGATCTTCGCCGTACATAAAGAACTGCTCATCAAGCAGGCCCACTTCGGCAATGACCGAACGACGCAGGAGCATACACGCCCCCACCAACGCATCCACCTCCGTCTCCTGATCGGGATCGAGGTAGGTGAGATTGTAGCGCCCAAAACGCGGGCTACGGGGCAAAAGTGCGGCGAGGCCACTCATACGGTAGAAGGCGATGGTGGGGCTAGGAAAACTGCGGCGGCAGGCTAGGTCGAGCGAACCGTCGGGAAGTAGCAACTTAGGGCCAACGGCGCCGACGGCGGGATGTTGTTCAAGATAGGCCACAAGGCCATCAAGTGCCCCCGCAGGCACAATGGTATCGTTGTTGAGTAACAGGACGTAATCGGCGTTGGCTTCGGCCACAATTGCACGCAACGCCAGATTATTCCCCCGTGAAAACCCAAGATTCGCCGGACTCTCAATCAGGTGTACTTGGGGGAAACATGTGCGCACCATGGGCACGCTGGTGTCACCCGAAGCATTATCAACCACCCAAAGCTCAAGTGTGGCGCGAGGTGGTGCCGTGTAGATCGAAGCGAGGCAAGCAGCCAAGAGATCGGGGCGACGGTAATTAAGGATGACGACAGCGAGTTTTGGCATACATCCTCAACTAAGGAACCGGAAAAGGAATGGTTTCGGGGATGGCGACGTTCTCCCTAGAAACCCCCTTAGCATCTTACAGTCCCAGAAACTCTACCTAAAAAACCATAGTATACCATATGGGTGTGACGGGAATCTGTAGGGCGATGCCCTACGCCCCTTTGGACGGGGGAGGATGCGCGGGAACCAAGTTCCCGCGCGCACCCTACCTACACATGGAGGATGCGCGGGAACCAGGTTCCCGCGCGCACCCTACCTACACATGGAGGATGCGCGGGAACCAGGTTCCCGCGC
>RSAS01000403.1:7816-11761 GCA_003934145.1 Candidatus Viridilinea halotolerans
TCCCGCGCGCACCCTACCTACACATGGAGGATGCGCGGGAACCAGGTTCCCGCGCACACCCTACCTGCAAGTTTTGGTCACACCCATACCATGGGGGTGTGGCGTACATGTTTGCCTACTCTTCCCCACGCAAGCGGCGCAATTCGGCTTGCAGCACTTGCAGTTGAGCCTCTGCTGCATCGCGCGCTTGCGTTGCGGCTTGGGCGCGAGCCTCCGCCTCTTGGGCTCGAGCCTCCGCTTCGGTACGGGCTTGTGCCTCGTAAGCAACCCGCGCTTCGGCGGTGACAGCCCGCGCTTCGGCAGCGTCGGCGGCTTGCACTACCGCGAGGTAGTCGCCAATCTCGTTCCCCTGTTCGTCGTAGCAGACGACGTGATCATCGCGTACCCCGATCCAGAGTTGCGCCACTGCGAGCCAGAGTCGGCCATGCTCATCGCACGCCTGGGTTGTGTAACGATCCCCGACTAAGGTGTAGCCGATGAGTCGTGGACGTCGTGGCTTTGTGCGCCCGCGTCCGATGTCGTCCACAATTACATATTGGGCTACTCCCACCAGCGCGTAGTGGACAACTTTGATGGTGAGATCGTTGTTGCGCGTCTCCGGTGAGGTGATCTCAATGATCAACGCTGGACGCTCACCCTCCTCCGCGACGGCAAAGGTACTCCAATCCTGCCGTGTTGACAGCCCCGGAATCACCATCACATCCGGGCCGTGGGCGCGTAGCTCCGCATGATCCCAAGCGATACGCACATCGCTGAGAACAATCGCTTGGCCGTTCGGCTCGATGTGCGCACGGAGCACTTGGGTCAGATACATGCGGTCGGTTTCATGGCGGTCGCTGTGCACGATGAAGTCTCCCACTTCGGGGTGCAAGACATCCTCAAGGGTTAAGGGCACACGCTCCAACTCCGCTCCAGCGGGTGCGCCATGCCGTTGCACGTAGCGCCAACCGTACCGCCAAGGATCGTCGTCGCTCGCGAGCGCCATTGGTTGCAGTTGGGTGTTGTATGTGTTCATATGTTCTATTTTACACGTCTACGGGTGCGTTGTCAAGCGGGTAGTGCCGATTCCGCGACATTAGCGCACGCGCACGGTGCCCACTTCGACCGTGGCATTGCTGGGGCTGACGCTGCCGGTGAAGGTTTGCACTTGGCCCTGCACGACGGCGCGTACGGTGAAGGAGGTTGCACCAGAATCGCTGCAATTCCCGTAGTAGTTCACACTAATCGTGTAGGTGCCACTGGGCGCCCCGCCGCTGGGCCAGAAGATATTCTCGGGACGACCAACGACCATGTTGCTACACAGGTTGTCGCGGTCGAGCTGCCCCCCGCTGGAACTGCTGGTGTTGCCATAGAAGATGGTCTCGCCGTTCGGATCGGTCACGTAGAGATCGAGATCGATGGAGGCGTTCCACGAGAGGGTGATCTGCACGTCGCCCGTGCCGACGGAGGTATCTTGGATGCCAAAGCATGGCGGACGGCCTGCGGTGTAGCTGCTTAGAGCGAGTGACGCTTCGGAGTAGCTATAGGCTTGTTGACTGCGGGCGCTGATGCGCACCGGCCCAATGGGACGCCAGTAGCTGGCAAAACGGGGGACGTAGAGCGGCGACTGGTTGACTTCGGAGAAGTGCCAGACCTCAATGAGTTCATAGTTGCCACTGGGTAGCCACCAGTCGAGTTGACGCCGCTGCGCGGAGCGGTCGCTCATTGGGTGGACATAATCACTGACGGTCATCGTCCAGTCGGTCGGGGCCGACCAAGCGGAGCTTTGGGCGGGATCGTCGAGGTTGTAGCTCCTGATGCAGACGCCATAGCTGACGGTGTAGGGCAGGCGTCTTTCGCTCTCTGCGGGGTAGGTGCCGCTGTTGTAGCGGTGTTCGTTGCTAACGCGAATCGTGCCGCCGTTGTTGTTGCGCCAATTGCGCGCATCCGGGTTTGCGGCGCCAAAGACGCCCCATGGCGAGAAGTGGGTGGTGGCCACGGTGGCGACGCGGTTCTCCATATCGACCGCAGCGGGCAAGATCTGCCACGCATTGGTCGCTTCATCGAAATAGGTCACGCCAATGACCGTTTCGGGATCAACGCCAGCGGGAATGGGGAGATTCAGCATAATTGGCGCATTGAACGTAAACCCTTCGGGGCCGAGTTGGTAGACGGAGCCGAGCGGGGTAAATTCGCCTGGCAATGTTGGTGTGCGATCAGGTACCTCTTGCATGCTAAAGACCATTTCGCCAGCGTTGCCATCCTCCTGGGGCGGCACCGCACCCGGCGGGATCATCAGATTCGCACCGGAGGCAGTGGTTACCAGGCCACCAACGTTGCTCTGAACGCTTACGTTCTCGTTGCCACTCACGCCATCACCGCCGCCGATACCGAGCTCGTTCATGGCGGATCTAAGATCGTCGTAGAAGTAGATGCCCAAACCGACCGTTGGAATGACGGTGACGAAGAGCAGGATGATGCCCACGATAAGGCATGTGCCGAAGCACGAGCGGCGCTTGGGTTGCGGGGCTGCCTGGACATAGATGTTGGGCGGGGGCTGCGGCTGCTGGGGGTAGCCCTGTGGCGGCTGGGGGTAGCCCTGTGGCGGCTGGGGGTAGCCCTGTGGCGGTGCCATTGGGGCTTGGGGTTGCGGATAGATCTGGGGCGGTGCTTGTGGCTGAGGGGGATGCGGCGGCGCTTGGTAAGCCGCCGGTGTCGCCAACAAGGTGCGATCATCAGCAGGATTGCCACTGCTCTGAAAGATAAACTCGTAGCTACCGAGACCCAAGCGATCACCCGGACGCAGGGGGACGCGCCCGCTGGTGCGTTGCCCATTGACAAACGTGCCATTGGCACTGTTCAGATCTTCCACCAGCCACTGCCCCCCCTCCAGCAGCAGCCGAGCATGCTGGCGCGATACCTGGCTATGGTTGATGTGCAACGGGCTGCCCTGCTGGCGTCCAAGTACTAGATTGGTGCCGCTGCCACGAAAGACCTGACCATTCAACTCGCTGGTTTGACCAGTGAGCGTAATCATGGGTTGTTGGGAATTTGGAGGATACATGGCCGACTCCGCGTTGAACAGAGGAATAGGGGAACAGAGGAACAGGAGAACCGAGAACAGAAGAACCGAGAATAGAAGAACCGAGGGACAGGAAAAGAGGCGACACCAAATATGGTGCGCCTCGGCACTCCGTCTAGCCTCTAGGATACCAAATGGGCATTACGGATGTGCGACTCATCTTCTGACGTTTCCCGTTGTTCACGGAGTGCTTGTCATGCTGAGCGCAGCGAAGCATCTCTTGTGCTTCCAAGAGAGACCCTGCGCTGCGCTCAGGGTAACAATGCGGCAGGCCCAACGGAAAAGGCGATGCGATCCCACTGGGTGATTGGGATGCGACGGATGGCCCTCACCCCCCTACCCCCTTCGGCAAGCTCAGGGCAAGCCTCTCCCACGTTGCGGGAGAGGGGGCGAAGGTGTCGAGATTCTTGGCGTTGCAATGCGGTTTTTGTAGGAATATGCACAAGATTTCTATCCGCCATGAAACCACCTTTTCGCCTCCCCGCATCCTCTCCTCTCGCGCCTCTCCGCCTCTCGCGTCCTCGCGTCCTCGCGTCCTCGCGTCCTCGCGTCCTCGCGTCTCTCGCGTCTCTCGCGTCTCTCGCGTCTCTCGCGTCCTCGCGTCCTCGCGTCCTCGCGTCCTCGCCTCACAACTGGATCGTCAACGCCAGGTTACCCAAGCGCAGTTCATCGCCATTAGCGAGGGGAATGGGTTGGCGGGGGGCGAGGCGGGCGCTATTGCGGAAGGTGCCATTAGTGCTGTCGAGATCCTCAACGCAGACCTGGCCACTCTGCACGAAGATGCGGACGTGGCGCCGCCCGACGCCATTACCCACCGCGTCAAAGGGGGTCAGATCGAGATCGGGGAAGAAGTTACTAACCGGATCGGAGCGTCCGAGGGTGAC
>RSAS01000134.1 GCA_003934145.1 Candidatus Viridilinea halotolerans
GATCCACCTGCTGCAACTCCTGCTCCGGATCAATCAGATCATGGATAAGCTTAAGCTCAGCGGGGAAATAATAGGTACGCAACGGCGCGGCTTGGGCGCGCCAACGGGCGATGAGCCGCTCGATGGGTGGGACGGTTACCGCTTCGTCGGAGGGGTTGATCACCACCACGACATCGCGGGCGCGGTGGGGTTTGGTGCGGGCGGCGGCGAGGACTTCAAGGCCGAGTTGGGCGATGCAGCCTAACGCGCGCGAGCCAAAGCGCGGGTAGGTGTGCAACAGCGTGTGGCCCCGTTCGCGCAACGTTTCGTCCCACCAGAGGAAGCGGTTGGGCATGATGCTGGAGGTGAGCGCGATAAAGGCGGTGAGCCACGGGTGGATCTGGTAGCTCCCTAACACCGGGGAGATGATGATTGCTTGGTGAATGTCGTTGCGGTATTGGGCGGCGTAGGCGGCCAGATTCGCGCCGGCAGAGAGGCCAAGCAGATCCACGCGCTCGCCAAGGGCGTGGGCAAGATCGAATGTCGCGGCGAATTCGGTCAACAACGCAGCGCGGCTAAAGTTGCCCAGCGCAGCGCTGAGGCGGTCGGCCATGCCGTGGTGGGGCATGCGCGGCACATAGACGTTGTGGCCCTGTTGGTACACTGCCTCGGCAAAACGACGGAACTGCTGCGGGCAGTTGGTGTAGCCGTGGAGCAATACGACACAGCGGGCGGTGCGCCGCCCGTGGGTGAGCGCAAAACTGCGGCAGCAGGGGTTGAGCGGCAACGCCGCTTCGCGGGCCGCCTGTTGATCGAGCAGCGTCAAGGCTGTGGTGTAGGTTGATCGATTCATTGCGTGGTGCCATATCTTTTTGACGTTAGCGAAAGATCATGCTATCGTTACATATAGATCTATAGTTTTTCGGGATGGTTTCGCCTTGCGGAGATCGGCTTTCCCGTTTGTGGGAAGGGGGTTTTGCGGGGGCCATGCCCCCGCACCCCCAGCGTGACAGACGGTAACGTGGTTACGAACCATCCCTTCGGATAATGTTTGGGTGTGACCAAAATCTGTAGGGCTGCGCCTCACACCCCGCCTGGAGGTATTATGCCCCCTCCCCATCATATACTACTCTGCAAACACTGCGCCCCCGATCTGCCGGGCCTGACCCAACGCCTCCAGATGCGCTTCTATGAACTGGCATCGCCCGATATGCGCTTCTCGTTGACCGAATGTCTGGGTGTGTGCCGAGGAGGGCCAATCATGGTGGTCTACCCGGAAGGAATTTGGTACCACCATCTGAGCGAAGAGCTCTTTGTGCGTATTATGCAGGAGCACCTGCTGGGCGGCCAACCCGTTGTCGAACATGTCTTTCAGGGGCTAGAGACACCCGCAGCGGCGCAGGCGCGCCGTGAGGCGGTGCGCACGGCTAAACGCGAAAAGGGGTTGTTGATCGTCAATACTGGCCACGGGAAGGGCAAAACCACTGCCGCCCTTGGTATCTTGCTACGCGCTCGCGGGCGGCAACTGCGCGTCGGGGGCATCCAGTTCCTCAAGCACGAAAACGCCAACTATGGCGAATTGCGTGCCCTGCGTTCGCTTGGCGTTGCGCTTAACCCCATGGGCGACGGTTGGACGTGGAAGAGCCAGAATATTGAAGAGACCCAAGCTAAAGCGTTGCGCGCCTGGGATGCGGCGCAAAGCGCGATTCTTTCAGAACAGTATGATGTCTTCCTGCTCGACGAATTCACCTATCTGCTCAGCTATGGTTGGCTTGATGTGCAGGAGGTTGTCAATTGGTTGCTTGCCAACAAACCACCGCTGCTGCATCTGATCATCACCGGGCGCAACGCGCCCCCGCCGCTGATCGCCATCGCTGATCTCGTCACCGAGATGCGTTCGGTTAAGCATCCTTTAGCGGATCAGGGCATTCGTGCGCAAAAGGGAATTGAATTCTAGTCTTTTGGGTATTTGACGCTTCTCCCTACCCTGTGGTATGGTGACGCGACATAAAACATTCCAGTCAGCCAGCGGTTCTTTAGGCTCCACGCGGGGGCCAAAGCCGAAGTCGGTGCGAATCCGACACTGTCGCGCAACTGTGATGCTCTTCGGCTCTGCTGAAGGCTAAGTCAGGTCGAGCGCCGCTGGTTTTTCTGACCTCTCCTTCGCGCTTTACGAGGGGGGCAGAAGCGTCTGTTCCGGCGTTACTAGCTTTTTAGTTCTACCGAGAACGTCAGCGCAATTGCCCGCTTTTAGCGTTGGGCAGTTGTGCTGGCGTTTTTTGTTGCGCGGGGCCTGGCCCCCGCACCCTCGCCGGACGGGGTTTCGGGTATACAGTTTTTTTGCAGCTTTGGATGCGGTGTCAAGGGTTTTCTGAT
>RSAS01000323.1 GCA_003934145.1 Candidatus Viridilinea halotolerans
GCGAGTTGGAAAGGCCCTCCCAGCGAGCCGCTGGCCAAGCCCCTGGGACTCTTTGTGGGTGCGCTCATCGTGGCGCTCTGGAGCAATGCGCTCAAGATCTTCTGGGTGGATTTTCGTGCGATTGGCGGTGATCTTGGCGGGCCAGTGGCCAATGTACTCAATACGTTGCCCAATATTGCGAATCTAACTACGTCGCTGATTGTGATCTTTTTTCTGATCATTATCGGGCTAGTCTTCTTCTATTTCCCGAAGGTCTGGCAGGCGGGCGGAAAGCGATGATGGTGCCGTTGCACTACCATATTGTGGGCATTGCTGGCGCGGGTATGAGTGCCATAGCCCACCTGCTGCTCGATCAGGGTCAGCGGGTGAGCGGTTCGGATGTGGCGACAAATCGGCAGACGGCGGCACTGGCTGCGCGTGGGGCGACGATCTACCAGGGCCATGCGCCAGATCATGTTGTTGGCGCCGATCGGTTGCTCGCCTCGGCGGCGGTGCCGCGTAGCCACATGGAGCTAGAAGCGGCACGGGCGGCGGGGATTCCCGTCATTGGCCGGGCGGAACTGTGGCGTGCGTGGTCGCAGCAGCGCCCCGTGGCCGCCGTGGCGGGAACTCACGGCAAGACGACGACGAGTGCGCTGTTGGCGGTGGCGCTACGGGCGGGCGGGGTTCCAGCGGGCTACCTGATTGGCGCTGAGGTGCCGGATCTGGGCGGTAGCGCCGCTTGGGGCGACCCCGCCGCCCCGCTGGTGATCGAAGCCGATGAGTATGATCGTGTCTTTTTGGCACTGACGCCTGATGTGGCGCTGATTACCAATGTGGAATGGGATCATCCCGATATTTATCCCTCACGCGAGGCGTATCACGCGGCTTTTGCGCAATTTGCGGCGCAGGTGGCTGCGCCAAGCCGCGTCATGCTTTGTGGCGATGATGCGGGGGCGCTGGCGCTCAATCTGCCTGAAGCGGCGCTCTACGGGATTGAAGAGCGCCTCGCGCACGATCCCGCCTCGTGCCGTTTGGCCCCGTATGACTGGACGGCGAGTGGGGTGGAACCAACGGCAATGGGGGGCTTTCGTTTTGACCTGTGGCGCTACAATCGCCAGCGTATGGCCCAACAGCGGCTGGGGACGCAGGTGTTGGCGCTAACGGGGGCGCATAATGTGCGTAACGCGCTGGGCGCGCTGGCGGTGGCGCATCTGTTGGGCGCTGATCTGGCAGCGGCTGCCGCCGCCATAGCGAACTTTCGCGGCACGGCGCGCCGCTTTGAACTCCAGGGCGAGGCGGGTGGCGTGGTGGTGGTTGACGACTATGCCCACCATCCGACGGAAGTGCGGGCGACGTTGGCCGCCGCACGGGATCGCTACCCGCAGCGGCGCATCGTAGCCTACCTACAACCCCACACCTTCAGCCGCACGACAAGCTTACGTGAGGCGTGGGCCACGGCGGGGGAAGCCGCCGATCTGTTGCTGGTGGGCGATGTCTATGCCGCCCGCGAACAGGGTGATGCCGCAGCAACATCCCGCGATCTGGTTGAACTGATGCAAGCCGCTGGCCTCGCGGCCCACTATGTTGGCCCGGTCGCCGCTGCGGGCGCAGCGCTGGTGGATCTGGTGCGCCCCGGCGATCTCGTCTTGACCCTCGGGGCCGGCGATGGCGATACGGTTGGGAGGTTCCTGCTTGAACAGCGCGCCATCAGTTGATCTTCCGCCGATCCGCGAGGATGAACCCATGGCGCGCCACGCTTCTTGGCGGGCCGGTGGCCGCACGCGCTACTACAGCGAGGCGCACAGCGCGATTCAGGCGTTAGCCCTTGCGGCGTGGGCGATGGAGCGCAACCTGCCACTGCTCTGGGTTGGCCGAGGCACCAATCTGCTGGTGCGCGACGCGGGCTATCCTGGCTTGCTCGTCAGTCATCGCGCCCAGGCTTGGCGGCTGGAAGATCACGGCGACAGCGCTCTGCTGCACGTCGAAGCCGGATCACCCATGGCGGGCTTGGCGCGCCGCATCACCCGGATGGGCTGGGCAGGCTTGGTGTGGGCCGAAGGATTGCCGGGTAGCGTCGGCGGGGCCGTGGTGGGCAACGCGGGCTGTTACGGCGGCGATGTCGCCACGAGCCTCGTCAGTGCTGAACTGCTCCTGGGGGGCCAAGTGGTGACGTGGCCCGTAGAGCGTTTTGGCTTTGGCTACCGGATGAGTGTGTTGAAGCGAGGCGGAGAGGCAGAGAGGCGGGGAGGCGAGGCGAGTGAGAGAGGCGAGGAAGGGGAGAGTGGAAGAGGCGGAGATGTAGATAGCGGGAGCGGCGAAGAGGCGGAGAGCGGGGGAGCCGAGGCGCATCCCGCATCCCGCATCCCGCATC
>RSAS01000314.1 GCA_003934145.1 Candidatus Viridilinea halotolerans
CGGCTATCGGCTATCAGCTATCGGCTATCGACTATTTCCCCAGCCTGCGCCCCAACCAGCCCGCGCTGCAGACGATGCTCAGCAGTTTGGGCAGGCTCTACGAACGCGGCGTGGCGGTGAATTGGCCTGCGTTGCACCAGGGCCAGGTGCGGCGCAAGATCGTGGTGCCTACCTACCCGTTTCAGCGGCAACGCTATTGGGTGGAGCTGGAGACGACAGCGGTTCGCCAGGGGCAAGGGGCGTTGGCGGGCCGTGGTGTAGACGAGGTGTTGGCCCAGTTGGTGGCGCGCAATGGTTTTACCAACGATGAGCAGGCGCTGGTCGCACGGGCGTTAGCAACCCTGGAGACGCTTCAGCAGGAGCAGGAGCAAGATGCCGCCGTAGACCAGTGCAGTTATGCGCTGGCGTGGCAGCCCGTTGCGCCTGCGGCTGGCTCGGTAGCTGTTCACCCTTCGCCTGGGAGTGAGGGCGGGGTGTCATCGCAAATCCCACGCGAGCGAGACGCCCTTGACGCCAGCGGCGCATGGCTGCTTGTGGCGGATGAGCATGATCTCACGACGGCGCTGGTGGCGGTGTTGCAGGCCCACGGCGGCACGACGACGCTGCTGCCACCGGCGGCGCTGCTGGACGATGCGACCGTCGTGGAGGCACAACCCTGGCGCGGGGTGATCTGCTTGGGTGGCCTCGCGGCGTCACTGCCGCCGGTGGATGTCGCGTTAGACGAGGCGACAGCGCTGCTCATCCAAGCGCAAGCGGATGTGCTGCACCCGTTGCTGCGCCTCGTGCAACAGCTTGCGACTCGTGTTGCCCATCCCCCCCGCCTCTGGGTGGTGACGCAGGGCGCTCAGGCGGTGACGGGATCGGAGGCGGTGCAGCCTTTGGCGGCGCTGCTCTGGGGCTTGGGCCGCGTGGCGGCCCGTGAGCATGCTGAATTCTGGGGTGGGCTGGTTGACCTTGATCCAACGGAAGCGGCGGAACTGGCGGCGACGCACCTGCTCGCAGCACTGTTGGCGAACGACGGTGAACCAGAAGTCGCATTGCGCCAGGGGCAGCGCTGGGTGAGCCGCCTAGAGCGGCGGACGCTACCAGTAGCGCAGTCGCTCCCGTTGCACGCCGATGCCACCTACATGATCACGGGCGGCTTGGGCGGCTTGGGGCGCACCGTGGCCGATTGGCTGGTGCAACAAGGCGTGCGCCACCTCGTGTTGCTGGGGCGGCGCGGGGCGCAGACGGCAGCACAGCAGGCGGCGGTGGCGCAGTGGGAAGCGGTCGGAGTGACGGTAGAAGTGGCACAAGTGGATGTGGCCGACGGCGCAGCACTGGCCCCCCTCTTCCAACGTTTGGCCAGCAGCGACGCGCCACTCAAGGGCATCTTCCATGCGGCGGGTCTGCTTGATGATGGCATCCTGCTCAACCAGACCTGGGCGCGGTGTGCGGCGGTTCTCGCCCCCAAAGTGACCGGAGCGTGGCTGTTGCACCAGTTGAGCGCAACGTGTGACCTCGATCTCTTCGTCCTCTTCTCGTCGCTGAGCAGCATCGTGGGCAATCCTGGCCAGGGCAACTACGCAGCGGCCAACGCCTTCCTCGATGGTGTGGCGCTGCGGCGTCAGCAGCAGGGGCTGCCGGGGCTGAGCATCAACTGGGGCGCGTGGGCCGAGGTGGGCATGGCGGCGCACACGAGCCATGCGGCGGTGGAAGGCTTACCCGCACTGCCGGTTGCCCTGGGCGTGCAAGCCTTGGCGCGGGCGCTGCCCGTGCGCGGCCAGCGGATCATCTTTCAGACTGACGGGCTGGAGCATCTGCCCGTCGCGTGGCGACAGACGCCTCTTTTCCACACGATCATGCCGCCCTTGGCAGAGGTTGCGCTAACGCATGAGTTGACGCTACGTCAGCAGTTGGCAGCGCTCCCGTTGGCCGAGCAGCGAACGCGGGTGGCGAATTTGGCACAAACGGCGCTGATGCATGTGTTGGGCTTGGCCACGCCACCCGACGAGCAGACGGGCTTTACCGATCTGGGTATGGACTCACTGATGGCGCTGGAACTGCGGCGGCGGCTGGAAGAGGAGCTTGGCCAGCCCTTGCCGAGTACGCTCGCCTTTGAGTATCCCTCGCTTCTTGCGCTGACCGAGTATCTGTGCAGCAGCGTCCTTGATCGCGCCGTAGCGCCCGCCGCAGCCCCACAACCCGAGGCGGGTAGCGTACCAAGCCATACGCCGCTGGCCATCGTGAGCATGGCCTGCCGCGTGCCGGGGGCGGCTACGCCGGAAGCGTTGTGGCACCTCTTGCAAACTGGGTGCGATCAGGTGCAGGTCGTTCCGGCGAGTCGTTGGTCGGCTGCCGACTACT
>RSAS01000925.1 GCA_003934145.1 Candidatus Viridilinea halotolerans
AATCTGTAGGGCGGTGCCCTACACCCCTGCGGACTGGGGAAGGATGCGAGGGAACCAGGTTCCCTCGCGCACCCTACCTACACGTTTTAGTCACACTTGTTTTATCATGGAGGTGTGCGGGAACCAAACTCCCGTGCGCACCCTCCCCCCGACTATATAAATTCATTATACCGTATGCCTAAACTCCACATGCCCTTGCCCATTCTCTTCGGCCTCTTTCTCTTCTGCGCCACCCTGCGGCCCGCCGCCGCCGCCGAAGGCTCGTCGCTGCACTTCTTCGGCGGCGGGTCTGGCGACGTTGATCGCGTCAAGATTCCTTTGGGAAGCATTGACGACGGTCAGTTGCGCGCTTCCCTGCCAGTCAATGTTGCAGATGCTTTCACCATTGAATTTTGGATGCAAGCCACGCCTGGGGCTAACAACGCGGCGGCGTGTGCAGATAACGGCTGGTACTACGGCAACATCATCATTGACCGCGACGTGGATGGCGCGGGCGATTATGGCGACTACGGGGTAGCCCTCTGCGACCAACGTATCGCCTTTGGCGTGGCCGTGGGCGAAACCGAGGGCATGGTTTTTGGGGCGACGCCGGTCACGGATGGTGCCTGGCACCACATCGCGGTGACGCGGGCTGCTGGTGGCAATCTTGCTATTTTTGTAGACGGTAGGCTTGATGGCCAAGCACCCGGCCCCGCCGGGCAGATTGACTATCGCACCAACCGCCCAACGGATCAGCCCAACAGCGACCCCTACCTCGTGTTGGGTGCCGAAAAGCACGACTACGAGGGCAGCGCCTACTACCACGGACGGCTTGACGATTTGCATATCGCCAACCAGGTGCGCTACACCAGCGATTTTGTGCGGCCCAGCGGCCCTCATCAACCCGACGGGGCCACCGTGGCACTCTACCGCTTTGACGAGGGCAGTGGCGTCATCGTCAATGACAGCTCGGGCGCGCCCGGCGGGCCAAGCCATGGTATGCTCATGCTTGGTGGCCCAGCCAACGGCCCGCTCTGGTCGGACGAACATCCCTTCCGTGCGGACGAAACAGCAGCGCTGGAGCAAGATCTCTCCAGTGAAGGCGCACCCGAAGACGCAGTACCAAATGAGCTTGAAACATCCGTCGTAATCACCCCCACCCCATTCCCGCCCTTGGAAGCATCCACGCCCGTCCCTCCCGAACCGCTCCCGCTCAGCCCGACAGCAGAAGTGGTGGTAAACCCAACCAGTACACCCGTCAATCTCCCGGCGGCCCTAAGCAGCGCCCCGCCGCCCGATGCAGCCAGCGGCCAACCGATCCTTGTCGCCCTAGTGATAACACTCCTGGGACTAGGCACCATCGTTGGGGGGATACTAATCTGGCACCGCCGGAAAAGGTAAGCCTTCCGGTGGAGGATCGAGGGAGGCTTCGCCTCCCCCGAAGAATTCTCTTTTCTTTCGTTTTGGCGGCTTCGCCGCCAAAACGAAAGAAAACGTAAGCCTCTGGCGGGCCTGTCGGTGGGGGGTCGGGGGGCTTGCCCCCGAAAAATTTCCCTTTCCAGTGGGGTTTTAGGGGCCGCAGGCCCCTTCCGTTCATGCGCATGGGGCGCACGGCCCTACAATTTTTGGTTACACCCAAACGAAATTACAGCGAAAAGAAACCTATGCACCGATCTCCTCTAACTTGGCTGATCATCATCGCCCTCGTCGTCCTACCCAACCTTATGCTCCAACCACAAACCAACGCACAAGCGCCGCTCGCCAATAGCGGTAGCGCGTTGCGCCTCTTTGGCAGCAGTTCAAACGACCGTGATCGGATAAAAATTCCGCTAGGGACGATCAGCAGCGGGCAACTCACCAGTTCGTATCCGGTGAATGTAGCAACCGATTTTACGATTGAATTTTGGATGCGCGCCGACGCTACCAACAACGCCGCCGATCCGTGTGACAGCGGCAGCGGCAACGTGGGCTGGTACTACGGCAATATTTTGGTTGACCGCGATATTTTTGGTGAGAATGATGGCGACTACGGTATCGCCCTGCGCGGCGGGCGCATCATCTTTGGCGTCAATAATGGCAATAGAGAAACCAATTTGTGTGGCAACATACACGTCACCACGGGCCAATGGCACCATATTGCGGTCACACGCAACGCCAGCAGCGGCCTCATGCGCATCTTCGTAGATGGCCAACTTGATAGGCAAGCGGATGGCCCCACGGGTTCCATTGCCTACCCCGTTGGGCGCAATAGCGCCTACGCCAACGACCCCTACCTTGTGTTGGGGGCCGAGAAGCACGATTACCCAGGCAGCCTCTACTACAACGGGCTGTTCGACGACCTGCGCATCTCCAATGTGGTGCGCTAT
>RSAS01000546.1 GCA_003934145.1 Candidatus Viridilinea halotolerans
AAGTGGGTAATCAGGAAAATCAGGGAACCATAGGATCACTGTCGAACAGGGAGTTCAAGGGCTTCCTTCCAAGCCCCATCGAAGTTGGCAGTGGGTTGGTTCATAGTGATTCCTTAGTTTGCAAAAAGGCGTTCACTACATGTACCGCTGAAATGGCCCAAAAGTTACGGTTTTTGGTGGGATTTGACCTTTTTGTTGCTGTGTGGCGGCTTCGCCGCCACACAGCAACAGAGAATCTTAGACTAATGATTCACAGCTATTTTACAGTTTGCGAGAACGCGAAGTTCTCACCTCCTCGCCCCCCCGCCTCCTCGCATCCCCGCTTCCCCACCTCCCCACCTCCCCACCGCTTCGCCTCCTCGCCTCACACCTCCTCGCCTCTTCGCATCACGCATCCCCACAAGTAGGTATGCTACAATGCGCAAAGTCAGCCAGTTTAGACCAACGAGGTTTTGCATGCACTTCGCACGCAGTAGCGGCATTTTGCTCCACCC
Organism: Candidatus Viridilinea halotolerans; assembly: GCA_003934145.1. GTDB lineage: Bacteria > Chloroflexota > Chloroflexia > Chloroflexales > Chloroflexaceae > Viridilinea > Viridilinea halotolerans. The sequence goes on from RSAS01000546.1 coordinate 495, forward strand.
CACCTCCTTGCCAAGTCCATGGGGGATTGGCGATTTGGGCCCCGCCGCGTACCAATTTGTGGATTTTCTTGCCGCCGCCGGCCAGAGTCTCTGGCAGGTGCTACCCCTCGGCCCGACAGGCTACGGCGATTCGCCCTACCAGTGCTTCTCGGCCTTCGCCGGCAATCCGCTGCTGGTCAGTCCCGATCAGATCGTACAGCGTGGGCTGCTCAGTTATGATGAAGTAGTGGAGGCCGCCTCCGGCCACCAACTGGATGTCAACCAGGTCAACTATGGCGAAGTGATGAACTTCAAGCTCCCGCTGCTGCGTCGGAGCTACGAGCGTATGCGCGAAGGGGTTGCGCCTGAGGTGAGTGCCGCTTTCGCCGAGTTTCGCCAGGCGAACGCAGGCTGGCTCGATGACTATGCGCTCTTTATGGCGCTCAAAGAGGCCCACGGCGGTCAGTCTTGGTCTACGTGGGAACCAGGGTTGCGGGCGCGTCGCCCAGCAGCCCTCGCCGCCGCCCGCCACGAACACGCCGCCGCCATCGAATTGCAACAGTTCCTCCAGTTTCTCTTTTTCCAACAGTGGCTTCCGCTCAAAGCCTATGCCAACGAACGCCACATCCGCATCATCGGTGACGCTCCCATTTTCGTTGCCTACGATAGCGCCGATGTCTGGGCTAATCCCGATCTCTTCTTTCTCGACAACGAGGGTAAGCCTACCGTTGTGGCGGGCGTTCCCCCCGACTATTTTAGCAAGACCGGCCAACTCTGGGGCAATCCCCTCTACCGCTGGGAGCGTATGGGCCAAGATGGCTACGCTTGGTGGGTGGCACGCCTGCGCGCCGCTTTTACCCAAGTGGACATCCTGCGCCTCGACCACTTCCGCGGCTTTGCTGCCTACTGGGAGGTACCCGCCGATGAGTCGACCGCGATCAACGGGCGCTGGGTCAAAGGCCCCGGTGCCGCCTTCTTCGCCCGCCTCCAACGCGTCTTTGGCAGCCTCCCCATCATCGCCGAAGATCTCGGCCTGATCACCCCCGATGTTCACGCCCTCCGTGATCAGTTCGATCTCCCTGGCATGATCGTCCTCCAATTCGCCTTTGGCGGTAAAGCCGATAATCTTTACCTGCCCCACAACCACGCTCGCAACTATGTCGCCTACAGCGGCACCCACGACAACAATACCACCCTCGGCTGGTTTCAAGAGTTGAGCGAAGTCGAACGTGAACACGTGCGTGGCTACCTAGGGCGCGATGGCAACGACATCGCATGGGATCTCATGCGCGCCGCGATGATGTCGGTCGCTGATATGGCCATCATCCCTTTCCAGGATGTCCTGCGCCTCGACAGCCCAGCGCGCATGAACATCCCCGGTCACTCCGGCGGCAACTGGGCATGGCGCTTCCCCTCCGACGCGCTCAATGAAGGACTCGCCGGCGGCATCCACTTCTTCACCGGCCTCTACGACCGCCTCCCCGCTGCGCTCAAGCCTGAGCCCGATGCAGGTGATTTGGAGTATGATCCGGTGTAAAATGAAGTATATGGGGATATATGGTAGCGGTCATTTACCAGCAGTATCTTGCAAGCAGGCTTGACAACCGTAGGCAAATTGATTTAGAATAAATGTACGCTTATTGAATGCTGCTGGTAAAATTCTTAAGCTGCGGATAGACGATAGGGATGCCTCGGATGGCCCTCACCCCCTGCTCTCAGGATACTGCTGGTTTATTCGGCTAGCGGCCTGGGAGCGCGGGCGTCCCGCCCTCGTAGCCCTCACCCCCCTGCCCCCTCTCCCGCTACGCGGGTTCATGGGCGGACAGAACATGCGCTCCGCAAGCCACGAATAGATGGTGGGGATG
>RSAS01000131.1 GCA_003934145.1 Candidatus Viridilinea halotolerans
GCGTGAGGGTCGGCGTGCTAGTGAGGGTCGGCGTGCTAGTGAGGGTCGGCGTGAGGGTCGGCGTGCTGGTGAGGGTCGGCGTGGCGGTCTCGGTGGCGGTCGCGGTGGGCGTGGCGGTCTCGGTGGCGGTCGGGGTGGCGGTCGCATTGACGGTCGCGGATGGGGATGCGCTAGGCGTATTGGTAGCAGCCCCAGGCGCACCACTGCGAGGTGTCGCGGTGGCGGTACTGAGGGCTAGCGGATCGCGTGGGCCGCGCGTGAAGGCGATGAGTGAACCATCGCTGCCGCGCCAGTAGAGGTTGCCTGCGGCAAAAATGGGGCTGCGCACGACGGGAAGGATTGGCTGGTTGAGCGTTTGCGCTGGTTGGCTGTAGATGCGTTCGGCGCTGCTCGGGATGGGAATGGTGTAACTCCCTCCGCCGTTGTTGCGATCACGAATGTGGATCGCCCCCAAATTTGACCACTGGCTGTGCAGGAGGGTGTCGCCCACCATCGCCATGGCGCCTTGAGCATCAGTCGGTAGGGGGTTATACTGGCGATCTTTATGATCCTGCACGAAGCGCATTGCGCCGGTATTGAGATCGAGTTCGCCAAAGGTGGTGTCGTCGAGTTCGGTACAATCGGCGGGGTTGTCTTGTTGGCATGCCAAACGATTGCGCCAGTAGAGGTAGGCCACCTCGTGGCCGTCGGGCAGCGAGCGCACCACCGCCTGGGGAGGGGTGGAGTAGTAGTAGTTATCGCGTCCTATGCCACCACCTAGTACCGGAGCGATAAAGCGGCGCTCGCCGGTGGTGAGATCGAGAACGAAGAGGGATGCATATTGGGGATAGCTCTGAAGAAATTCTCTGGTTGTATGCTGATCAACATAGCCACCAGCTTCAGGTCTTCCAATGAGATTCCAGTCGAAATAGGAGCGCACCAGCACCACGCCCGCCTGCTCGGCCACCACCGGATAGGTATCGGGGAAGCGGCGGCTAGGGCGGCCATCGCGGGCGGGGCGTAGCGAGGCGTTGATCGTGGTCTGCCAGAGGCGGCTACCATCACTGGCGCGCACGGCATGGACGCTACCATCTTCGCTGGGGACGATGATCAAGCCATTCGCCGCGTTGCTATAGGCAGCCGAGGCATAAATAGGAGCATTGGCGTTGTAGCGCCAAATGGGCAGCAGCGTTGTCGCATCAAGGGCGATCAGTTCACCGGCGGCGGTGCCGATGTAGGCGTAACCGCCGACGAGCAGCACGGCACCCTCGATGGCACTATCGGCGTTGAACTCACCCAGAATCACGCCATCGCTGGCGTGCATGCGCACCAAACGCCCGCTATCGGTGGCAAAATAGACCGTTGCGCTGGCCGGATCAAAAGCACCTACGTTAAGGATGCGACCACCGAGGGGTTGGTTCCAGACCTCGCTGCCATCGCTGGTGCGTAGCGCCCGCACCGTGCCGGTCGCATCACCGAGGTAGAGACGATCCGCGCCAAAGACGGGCGCCACACCATCGGCGAGCGGCAGTTGGGGCGCTGCGTCCGCGCCTTGGGTTGTCGGGCCATTCCAGATCCAGCGTACATGCCATTGTTGATCGGGCCCGCGGGCTAGATCGTCATCGGCAAAATGGGTGCGCTGTGGATTACCCCCCAATTGATGCCAGCCTTCAGGTTGCTGATCAATCGTGATCGTCTCTGCGGTCGCGCTGGACGTGACGCTGGGCGTGGCGCTGGGCGTGGCCGTGGCCGTGGCGTTTGGCACGGCGATTGCGCCGCTTCCGCCTATGACAATGGGTAGCCAAATACGAGTATGGATCTCAAACGTTGTAGCAGCAACGTCTGAGGCTTCGGGCTGCGCAGGAGAAGTTGGTTCCGTTCCCGGAACGAGCGGCATCGCTGCCGATGCACCCAACCCCGTCGCAGCGCGTAGGTAGCTGGTTTGTGTGCCTAGCATAATCAGCACTAGGCTGACGCAAACGAAGAGCCGTGCGACGTGACGGGTTTTGGGGTGCATATGCATGTGGTGCCTCAGCGGTGTTCTTACACCATAAACAGACCGCGAGCCCGAAAGTGGCTTCAGTTTTAGTATAAGGCTAGTCTATCTTCATGTATAGTGCGATCTTGCCCTAAACCAATGCTAAATTTGGTGCATGGGTGGGATGACGTAGATGTCACGTCTGTTCTTTTGTGGCGTGGTGGCGACTTGGCTACTGCTAGGATGAGGGAGGGTAGGGCAGGGCGAAGCCCTCCCCATTGGAACGCCAAAAATCTCAGTATCTTCGCCCCCTCTCCCACAACGTTTTAAGGGCGGACAGAAAACGTGTGCGCCCCCTTCTGGAATCGCATTGCAACGCC
>RSAS01000102.1 GCA_003934145.1 Candidatus Viridilinea halotolerans
GCTATCGGCTATCGGCTATCGGCTATCGGCTATCGGCTATCAGCTATCGGCTATCAGCTATCGGCTATCGGCTATCGGCTATCGGCTATCCAGGCGTCGTCCGGTCACCGCCACAAAGACATCCTCCAGTGTCGCCTCACGGCTATGGATGGTCTGCACGGTGCCTGTGCGCAATAGAGACTGAAACTCGGCATGCTCGCCAAGGCCCGCCAGCGGGAAGTCTGCGTATGCAACCGCGTCATGGGGGGGTGCCGTCTGGCTTGGGCGGTACTCAACGCGCACCTGGGCTACGCCAAAGCGCAGGCGCAACGCACGGGGCGCATCAATTTCCACAATCCGCCCGTCCACAATCAGCGCTACCCGGTCGCACAGCGCATCGGCCAAGCCCATGTTGTGCGTCGTGAGTACGACGGTACGCCCGGCTGCGCGTTGTTCACGGATGAGATCCTTCACCATTCGGGCGCTCACCGGATCAAGGCCACTCGTCGGCTCGTCGAGGAAGATCAACTCGGGCTGGTGGAGCAGCGCCCGCGCCACACTCAGGCGCGTCTGCATGCCCTTCGAGAAGCGCTCCACCGGCGTATCGGCATCCTCCAGTAACCCCAGCCGTTCGAGCAGCGGCTCGATGGCCAGCTTTGGACCCTGGTAGAGCGCCCCAAAATAGGCAAGGTTGCGCCGCGCACTCAGGCGCAAGAAGTGGTTCGGCTGCTCGAAACCAACCCCCACCCGCTCGTAATAGCTACTGTCCCAACTGCGCACCTCGCGCCCGAAGACCTGCACGACGCCCTGATACCCATCCAGCAACTTCATCAGGATCTTCTGCGTAGTGGACTTTCCGGCCCCACTTGGCCCCAGGAAGCCAAAGATCTCACCCGGCGCGACACGAAAGCTCAAGGCGTTCAACGCTAGATCCGTTCCCGTCGCGTAGCGATAACTCAGTTCGTGAACGTCAATCATGGGCTATCTCATGCATCAAGTTTAGGGCTGCCGCTCTAAAATTTACCAGTTTTCGGGGGCTTCGCCCCCAAGCCCCCGCCGGAGGGGGCTTCGACGAGACCCTAGGCAATCCAGAGCAGATAGAGCCCCACGGCAATAATTACCACCCCGCTCACCCGCTCGATCCAGGGTGTCCAAGCACCCAAGCCGCGCAGTTGGCGCAGCGCCCCGGCGAAGGTTCCGGCGGCGACGACGGGCATGCCACGCCCCAAGGCGTAGATGAAGAGCAGGCTTGCACCGTAGACCAAGCCATCCTGACTGGCCATGACGCTGGTGAGGATGACGGCAAGCACTGGAGTGGCGCACTGTGAGGAGACGATGCCAAAGGCGAGCCCTAGCGCCAACGCCCCTGGCATGCCGCGCAACGGGATGCGGTTGGGTAGGTCGCCAAACCAGTCGGGAATGGGCAGGCTCAAAGCACCAAGCATGTGCAGGCCGATTAGAAAACAGACCAGGGCCAACAGGTAGTACCAAGCGCTCCAGCCGCCCAATAAGCCACCAACAAGTGAAGCGACGATGCCGAGCAGCATGAAGGTGAGCGCCATGCCGACGGCGAAGGTGAAGGCGAGGCTAAAGGCGCGTCCGCGCGAGGTGAGTGTGCCGCCGCCGACGTAGGCCATAATCAGAGGAATAGAGGCGACACTACAAGGGCCAATACTGGTGATAATGCCACCCAAAAAGACCAGTAAAAAAGTAAGAAGTGAGCCATCGAAAGTAAATTGATCAATGTTCATCTCAATGCCCCGCAGCGAGCGCGGCGAGGCGCTGCTCAAGCAGCTCTGGGCGTAGCGCACCAATCTCCACATGGCGCGTGCCGGCGCGATCAACGAAGACCAAAGTAGGAATGACGCGTATCCCTTCGGCGCGAATCAGACCCATATTCTGTTGGTCGTAGACATTCACACTCACCAGCGCGACCTGTTGGCGGTAGGCGGGCCACACCGCGTCCACCGTGTCAATCATCGCCAGACACGAGGCGCAGGTTGTGGAGTGGAAGAAGAGCAACATCGGCTGCCCTGCCGCCTGGGCCTGCGCAAACTGGGCGACTGGGGGCAGGTCAGCAGCGGCAAGTTCGGCGCTAGGCGCTTCCATGCGCCCTTTGATAATCAAGACCACTGCCACCAGTAGCAAAAGCGCCCCAAAGACAAGTGTATTGGGGCGGCGGCGTGCTGGCGAAGGGACTTCGGGTGAGCGTGACATGGGCGCGATCCTTTCGTGCCAAGGTGGGCCTTGCGGCGGGGGTAGCCTGTTCCATGGGTTTAGTATATTCCTTCTTTTGCACAGTGCAAGCTTTCCGGCGGCGGGGCGCGGGGGAACCGCATCATCCCAGGGAACGCCGCCCGGCGGCAGGGCATGGGGGAACCGGGTTCCCCCGCATCACCCCAGGGAACGCCGCCCGGCGGCAGGGCATGGGGGAACCCGGTTCCCCCGCATCACCCCAGGGAACGCCGCCCGGCGGCAGGGCGCGGGGGAACCCGGTTCCCCCGCATCACCCCAGGGAACGCAACGCCGCCCGGCGGCAGGGCATGGGGGAACCCGGTTCCCCCGCATCACCCCAGGGAACGCTGCCCGGCGGCGGGGGCGCGGGGGAACCCGGTTCCCCCGCATCATCCCAGGGAACGCCGCCCGGCGGCGGGGCGTGGGGGAACCCGGTTCCCCCGCAGTCCCCAATTTGCCATTGGCTCATGAGGCTGCTATGATGCGCAAAAGCGTAACATAGGTTCACACCCATGATTTGGACGATCTCCGATCTTCACCTCTCTCACGCCCGGCCCAAGCCGATGGATATTTTTGGATCGCATTGGAAAGACCATGCTGAACGGATCGCTGCGGCATGGCGGGCACGGGTTGCCGCCGATGATTGGGTGCTGGTGGCGGGCGATATTTCGTGGGCGATGAAGTTGCCTGAGGCGTTAGCCGATCTGCGCTGGGTTGATGCCCTGCCTGGGCGTAAGGTGCTGATTCGCGGCAATCACGACTACTGGTGTTCGCGGCGGGTGCGCCCGCTGCGCCCGCATTTGCCCCCTTCCCTCACGTTGCTCGGCGCGGATGCCTGCGACCTGGGTGCGGCGGTGGCTTGTGGTACCCGTGGTTGGATTACGCCCGATATGCCTGGCTATACGCTTGCCACCGATGAGCCGATCTATCGGCGTGAGTTGAGTATGCTCGACCGCGCTTTGGCTGAAGCGCACACGCTGGCCACAGGCGTGAAGCCGATTATTGTGATGCTGCACTATCCGCCCTTCTTCAACCAGCAACCCACCGAATTTACGCGACGCATTGCGGCCTGCCCCGGTGTGCGGGCTTGCATTTATGGCCATTTGCACCGCCGTCAAGACCACGATCATGCGGTAAATCGCATTGTGGATGGGGTCTATTACCAACTTACCTCCGCCGATTTCTTGCAGTTTGGGCCGGTGGCGGTGCGCGGGTTGGGGTTGGATGCGCTTGGTTAGGGCAAGTTTTTGTTAGGAATGGTTCGTATTTGTTGCTTTTTGGCGGCTTCGCCCCGCCGGACGGTGGGAGGACGCGAAGGAACCTGGTTCCCTCGCGCACCCTGTTCGGCGGCTGGGTCGTTCCAATCGTGGTATAGTGCAACCATGGCACGCATTACAGCCCCGGCTGCAACCCCGCGGCACCAGGGCGCAGCAGCGCAGCAGCGCAGCCGCCGGGCGCGCAATCTGCTGCTGGTGGGCTTGATCTTTGAGGTGCTGGTCTTGCTGCTGCTGATGACCCTGCCGCCGATCTTTAACGAACGGGCGATGGCGATTCGTCAGCAGGCCGAGACACTGCAACGGCTGAGCGATCATCTCGATCAGACCGATAGCCTCCTGCAAGAGTTGCGCGCTGCCGCCCGTGGTTTTGCCCTAACCCGCTCCGAGGTCTTTTTGGAGCAATATACGTTGGCGCAGGAGCGTCTGGCTAGTGATTTTGAGGAACTGGAACGGCTCAGTCGTCAGATTGATCCCGCCTTGGAACCACAGATCATTGAGTTGCGTCGCGTAGCGCGGGCCTGGCAGGTCGAAGGGGGCGAGCGTCAGATTGTGCTGGCGCAGACGGGGCAGACCTCGATGATTGCGCAGGAGTTGGTTGCCGGACAGAGCCAGGCGCTCTTTACGGCGTTTCGCCTGCAGAGCAAGCAGTTGCTGCGTGAGTTGGCGGCGGAGCGCGTTGGGCTTGACCATGCCCTGAACCAGTCGCGGCGCATGCAGCAGATCGTAACGAGTAGCCTGAGTATCTTGGGGCTGTTGACGATTGGTCTGATTTTGGCGGGCTTCCGTCAGTCGCTCTGGCTGATCCGCGATCTCGATACGTCCCACCAGCGCGCCGCCCACCTCGCCGAGCAGGTGGCGCAGCAGTTGCGCTCCGCCGAGACGCGTCATCGGCAGTTGCACGTTTTGCATAGCGTGGCCACGGCGGCTACGCGCAGCGTCGAGCGCGATGCGATTCTGCACAACATGTTGACAACTATCGCCGAAAGCCTCGATCTCGCGGCGGCGGCGCTCTGTCTGGTGCCGACGGCGGGAACTTGTCCGCAGGCGCTGGTGCGCCGCCTCCCTCATGCGCATTCCGCACCCGCCGCGTTGGCGGCGTTGCTGCAAGGGGCTGCGCCCTTGCTGTTGGCGGCGTTGGCGCAGCGCGAGGCGCGTTATGTGGAGCCACAAGACGGTACGGATGCGCCGCAGTTGGCGGCGTTGGCGCAGCAACTGGGAGCGCCATTACTTTTGCTGCCGCTGCATGGGCGCACGAGCGCCGTGGGCATGTTGGTGCTGCTCGATCCCTTACGCCGCCTTGATGCTCATGATCGCACCTTTTTTCATACACTGGCGAGTGAAATTGGCCTTGTGCTCGATAACACGCTGCTCTTTGCGACCGTTCAGGCCGAACGGCAGCGTTTGCAGACGGTCTTTGAACATTCGCCGGAGGCGATTGTGGTGGCCGCAGCGCCCGATGGGCAGCTTGCGCTGCTCAATCCGGCGGCCACGAAACTCTTTGGGCCATTGGAGGCCGAGGCTAGCCTGCGCGAGCATCCTTTGGCCGGGCGCACCCACCAGCCGGGAGGCTATCCCTGCCCGCCCGAAGAGTTGCCGATGCTGCAAACGCTCCACGAGGGGCGAGCGGTCTATGCGAGCGAGTTGACGATTACTCGCCCCGATGGGCGGCGTATTCCGGTACTCGCGACGAGTGTGCCGCTCTATGGGGCCAATGGCGCGTTGCAGGGGGTCGTCGGGCTGTTTCAGGACATGCGCCGTCTGCGCGAACTCGAACGGCTGCGCTCCGATGTGGTGGCCTTGGTCAACCACGAGTTGCGCACGCCGCTGACGAGTATTCGTGGCAGCGCCGAGGCGCTGTTGCGTAACGGCACGACGCTCGATGGCGAACGGGTGCGTGCGTTTGCGCACATTATCAAAACGCAGGGCGAACAGTTGCAAGAATTGCTCGACAATCTGCTGCAGCTCTCTCAACTCGAAGCGGGCACGTTGCGCCTTCAGCGCCAAAACGTGGCCATGCCTCCGCTGCTGCGCACGCTGCTGGCCCAAGCGCGGGCGCAATTTCCCGATCTGCGCCTGCAAGCCGCCGTCGAACCCGACCTGCCGCCGGTGAGTGTTGATGCGCGCCGCATGGAGCAGATTTTGCAGAATTTGCTCGACAATGCCGCCAAGTATTCACCGCCCAACGGGGTGATTACGCTGAGCGCGCAACGGGTGGCGCAGCAGATCGAAGTGGGTGTGCGCGACCAAGGGCCGGGCATTCCGCCCGATGAGCGCGAACAGGTTTTTGAGCGCTTCTACCAGGTGGCGCGCCCGGCGCGGCAGTATGGGGCAGGGGCCGGTTTGGGTTTGGCTATTTGCAAAGCTTTGGTCGAGGCGCACGGCGGCAGCATCTGGATTGAGGCACCGCCCAGCGGCGGTACCCTTGTCTGCTTGCGTTTGCCCGCGCTGCCCGCCGATACGCTGCTGGACACAACAACCACGCCGAGCGTCATGGCCCCCGCCGCCCGCGAGCAGCGCCACATTCTGGTGCTTGATGACGATATAGCACTGCAACGCATGCTTGAACGAGGCTTAAACGATGTTGGATTTCATGTCGAAAGCAGTAGTGATGCCAGCCACGCGATGGAACGCTTGACGCATGATCTCCCCGATCTTATGCTCATCGATCTGGCGCTACCCGGCATGGATGGGATTAGCGTCTGCCGTCAGGTGCGCGAATGGAGTAGCGTCCCGATCATGATGCTCACGGCGAGTGCCGCCGAGCAGGACGTGATCAAGGGCTTGCGTGCCGGTGCCGATGATTATGTAACCAAGCCCTTCCGCATGCAAGAGCTCATCGCCCGCATTGACGCGCTGTTGCGGCGCACCCAGCAATTGCCCCCCCCGACCGAGTCGGCGTTCATCCAACTCGACAACCTGAGCATTGATCTCGCACGCCACCTCGTTACCCGCGATCAGCAGGAGGTGGCGCTGACGCCGATTGAGTACCAGATTCTGGCCTACCTCGCCCGTCATGCCGGCCAAGCGCTGACCCACGAGCAGATTCTGCAAGCGGTGTGGGGCCAAGGCTACCGTGGCGAGAACAACTACCTCTGGGTGCATATCGCCAAGCTACGCAAAAAACTCGAACCCGACCCGCGCCACCCCCGTTTCATCCTCACCGAGCGCGGTCTGGGCTACCGCATGGCGCGGCGGTGAGCCGCCGCAAGCTGTAGGGGGGTATGGGGGAACCAGGTTCCCCCATACCCCCTACAGCTTGCGGCCTCTGGTAAAGCGGCGCGCAATGCGCGGGAAACTAAAAAGACGCCGCGGGCGCGCGGCGGGTTTTTCCTGCGCATCCACGAGGGCGAGTTGCTCCATCATGATCTGGGCAATGGCCGTCGAACCGTCGCGCGGCACGGCGTCGGCGAGGCGGGCGACGGTGGCCTGGTAGCGTTGCGCATCTTGCAGCTCTTGCACGGCCCCCACGATGCGTTCCGTGGTGGGGCAGAAGAGGCCCAATTCGTAGTTGAGTACAAAATCAATATTGCCCCGTTCTTGCATGCCCACCGCCTCGGTTACCGCCACCGGCTTGCGCATCACCAAAGCCTCCATGAGCGTTCCGGGGCCTGCTTTGGTCACCACCATATCACTGGCGGCCATCAGCGCCTCCATATTGTCTACGAAACCGTAGATGTGGCTCTGGGGCGTGGCGGGGCGGCTGGTGAGTTCATGATAGACCGCCCGATTCTTGCCGGTGACAACCAGCAACTGGTGTTGCGGGCAGGCCCGTTCGATGGCCTGCACCAGTTCGCCCAGCCGTCCGGAGCCGACGCCGCCGGCGGTGATGAGGATGGTAAAACGCTCGGCGCTCAGCCCGAGTTGGTGGCGGGTGGCCGTCTGATCCAGCGTATAATCGAGAAACTTGGGATGCACCGCAAAGCCGGTGCGCCGCATCTGGGTGGGGCGCATGCCACGGCGCTGCAACAGATGAAAGGCCTCGTCGGTTGGGGCCACCACCAGATCGACGCTGGAATAACCCCACGAAGCGTGCAGGCTCACCAGGTCGGTGACGCAGGTGATCACACGGCAGGGCATGCGGCGGGCGCGGCGCGCCCAGACAACGAGACGATTGACGAGCGGGTGGGTCGAGACGACGAGGCGCGGGCGGCGCTCTTCCAAAACGCGAATCAGGTTGCGGCGGGCACTCATAAAGACGAGGCGCGAAAGCAGATCCACCGTGCGCGTCGCATTGGTAAGCTGAAAGGTCGCATCGTAGAGACGCAGCCAGCGTGTCGAAAGCGTATCGTAATACTCAGGCGCGCCGCGCACAAGCGGCAGATCGGTGAGGCGCAGGATATCATCAATCGCCCACGCGAGCGTACCGCCACTCACCTGATCGAGGGCGGCGCTGAGCGCCACGGCGGCGCTGCGATGGCCCCCGCCGGTGTCGGAAATGGCGAAGAGGATGTCTACTGGCGAATTGGGCATGGTGTGGAGATTCCTTATCCGTTTAGAAACCCAGTTACGCCTTCCGGCGGGGGGACGGGGGCGGGGGAGGCGGCAGCCTCCCCCGCAGAGCTTTTTGTTAGACATGGTTCATAGCTACTTTACAGTTTAGTGCCACGCACCGCTTTCTGATGCGCTCGGGCTGACACCTAAAACCTGACCCCTGAAACCTTGTCTTAGCGCAAAAGTCGCGCTGTCACCGATGCCGCCTTGCCGTATAGTCGTGCAGCACCTGCTCCGCAATGTCAAGCGCAGCGCGGGGGCGACCCGTGGCTTGGGCGCAGGCGCGCATTTCGGCCATCATCTGCGGCGCGTTAAGGAGGCGCACGACGGTGGCGGGCACCGAGTCGGCGATGCGCAGTTGCACCCCCGCGCCGCTGCTGACCACATAGTCGGCGTTCCACTCCTCTTGGCCAGGAATGGGATTAAAGACGACCAGGGGCACCCCACGGGCCAGTGCTTCGCTAATGATCAACCCGCCCGCCTTGGTGATAATCAAGCTACTGATGGCAATCAGGTCGTCTACAAAATCGATCAGGCCATAGACGCGTAGGTGCAGCGTGGCACTAGAACTGAAGTCGGCGAGGCTCTCGACTAGCGTAGCGTTGCGTCCGGCGACGACAACGAGCGTGCCTGCCAAGGGACGCGCGAGCAGGCCCTGCACAATCACGCGCACCTGGTCATCATCGAGGCCACCGCCGAAGAGAATGAGTAACGGGCCATCAGCGTTCAAGCCGTGCTGCGCACGAATGGCCGCCGCATCTTTCGTTTTGGTTGCCACCGGATCAACCGGAATGCCCGTGACGCTGATCTGCCCCGCCGAGACCCCCCGAACGACCAACTGATCGCGCGTCTGTTCATCGGGCACAAAGTAGCCATCAATCTCGGTGTAGGTCCAAAAGGTATGAGCGGCGTGGTCGGTAATCACACAATAGACGGGCTGACTAAGGCGCGCCTTACGTTTGTAGCGCACCAACAACTCCATCGGCAAAAAATGGGTACACATAATGATCTCAGGCTGAAAGGCCGTGAGCAACTTCTTGAGATCGTTGGTACCAACATTCTCGACCACCTTGCGGATATTATTGGTAAACTCGGCCACATTGGGATCAGCGTTGGTTTGGGTATAGAAATAGCCCCAGAGCAGTGGAGCGCGGTCGGTCAGTTCAAGATAAGAACGGGCATAGGCCTCGCGGAAGAGGCGCGAGGTATGATCAAGCACATCCTCGACGCGCACCTCACCGGGCTGACGCTGCGCAAAAGCAATCGCCAAGGCCTCGGCGGCCCGCTTGTGCCCGGTGCCAACTAGGGCATGCAGCAACAAAACGCGTGGCATGAAACCTCCCTCGTGCAACCATCGTGTGCTATCACGATTACGATGCCGTGGGAGCATGCTACCACAAGTAGGGGGGGGAGTTGGGGGAAGCTCCTGCGCATTAACGTAGGCCTTCGCGGCGCGACACTACATGCCCTGCAAGCGATCCTGATTTACATCGGTATCCCCTACGGATTTCCGACCGCCTACACAGGCTGGTTATGGCGCTGACACCCAGTGAACGTATGCGCGCTCAAGGTGCGCTCGTCGGCGCACCCAGGTTGAACTGCATCAAACCTGGCTGCGAGGCGAGGTAGACGGTAAAGTACCACATACAGCCATAGATCAGCGCGAAGGTTACGCTACTGACGATCAGCGCCTCGATCAGCGCACGAATGACTGTCTTGCCCTGGCGCGGGCCGAGGACAACGTGCAGCACTGCACCGAGTAGTGCGCCTCCGAGCAAGAGCAATCCAAGTGCGCCGTTGGCCAAAGCAGGCAAAAGGCCAAAGAGCATGGCGTAGGCACCAATGCAACTGATGATCATCCCGAGGAATTCATTGGTGGTCCGGCGGGATGTGCGGCGTTGGCGGCGAGTGGTGGAAGCCATCAGTACTTTCTTTCTGTTCGTCTTCTAAAGGTTTTGTTAGCGCGAAAAGGCCTTGGGCTGACGAAGGGGCAGGCCGTTGGCTTCGGCAGGCTCAGCCAACGGGCCGTTGGCTGAGCCTGCCGAAGCCAACGACCCGCGCCCAGGAATTTTTCGTGCTAACAAGGTTTTTTTCGTAGGGCCGAAGCATGCGCCCCCCCGATGATTGCTGCGCTGCCACGACGCGTATGGCACATGCTTCGGCCCTACTCGTCCTCGCACCATATCTATCCCCGTGGTTCCACACACTTTGTGCGGATGAACGAGACTTGTTGGATGCCATAGGTCGGTTAGGCCGAAGCATGCGCCATGGGTGATCTGGCAACCAAGGAGGTGTTGGGATGCGCATGCTTCGGCCCTACACGGTTACCCCCCCTCAATCCATCTCCATGCCCTGTTGCTCGGCTGCGCTGGCCGGTGTGGCGCGCGGGGCGTCTTTGAAGGTGCCGTAGGCGTGGGGCATTTTGGGCCGTGCACCGCGGAGCAGTTCGGCGATGGTGAGGATTTGTACCGCTGCGTAGCGCTCTTGCGACCAGGCCGCTGTGTAGACTCCTGCGCTGGCTGCTTCGCTCACCATGTCCCGCGTTGGCTCTTCCAGGGTGACGAAGAGGCCGATCTGGGCCTGCTCGCGGTTGAGGGTGCCGACGAGATCGCGGATGTCGCGGCTGCTCACTTTGCCGCTCTTGACCTGCACGATGGCCCGTTTGAGTTTGCCGCCCGCTTCGTCCATAAAGGTAATCACCCCGTCAACGCCCTTGTCGGCGCCCTTTTTGCCCGCTTTGCCCACCTCGCCGCCCAAGGGCCGGGCACGGATGAGCGAGAGTGCCCACCACTGAAATTGGAAGCGGTCATCTTGGGCCAACTGCCGCGCCGCCCCAACATCCTCCGGTTCGCCAACGACGCGGATGGCGAGGCCCGGATGGGCATCCTGCAAGCGATATTTCTGTAGCGCAATCGCCAAGTGGGTAATGTCAATTCCGATCCACTTTCGCTCCAAACGCTGCGCGGCATCAATCGTTGTGCCGCAGCCACAGAACGGATCGAGTACCAGATCGCCCGCGTTGGAACTGGCCGCAATGATCCGTTCGAGCAACGCCAGGGGCTTTTGTGTCGGGTAGCCCATGCGCTCGGCGGCTTGGGAGTTAATGGGCGGGATGTCTGCCCAGATCGTGTCAAGGATGCGACCGATGTTTTCGTTAAGGTATCGCTTGAGGCGAGGACGCTTGTCTTTGTTATCGGGATACCATATCCGTCCTTCGTCGTGAAGCTTTTGCATAGTTTCTTGGGAATAACGCCAACCCAAGGAGGGAGATGCATGGCCCATCCACGTATACATGAGGTTTGGTCGCGGATTTGGGCTTGTCATGTTGTCAAGTTGGTATGGCCCGCGTCCATCCTCATCATCGTAGCGATACTTGCTTGCGACATACCCCGGATCGTGATCGCCATGCTGCGGATTCCACACTAGTTTGTCACTTTTGACATAGTAGAGCAGCGTATCCGAAACCGGCGACCACCGTTTTGCATCGCTATGGGCACTCGTCCGCTTCCACACAATCTCATTGCGAAAGTTTTGCGGCCCAAAGACTCCATCAAGGATAATCTTGAGATAATGGCTCGCCGTCGGATCGCAGTGCAAGTACAGGCTGCCCGTGGGCTTGAGCACCCGGTGCAACT
>RSAS01000862.1 GCA_003934145.1 Candidatus Viridilinea halotolerans
ACCGTGGCTTCGCCCTCGTCGTTCTGCTCCACGCGCACAATGCGGCGCGTGGCCGACGTCGCGCCGAGGGTCGTGAACGCGCCCTGTGCGTGCAGGATGCCAATGGCCTTGCTCCACTCCGCGAAGCTCGGCATGGCAAACTTGGTGCGCCCCGCCTTGGTGCGCTGCTTCTGCCACAACGGGCTACCGCAGCACGCGCACCGGCGCGGCTGCTTGGTGAAGTAGGTGAGCGAGGTAACGGCTTTCTTCTGCTCATCCTCCTCTTCCTCTTCACCCTCCTCTGCGTTCTTCGCCTTCTTCCCCTTCTCGGCGTTCGCCAACTCCGCGCCGCGTGGCAGCGCTTCGATCAGCGTCCCGCAATCGGGGCAGAAGAAGTTCGGCTCATCTTCCCACTTCGTGACGATAGACCCCGTGGCGGTGTTGAGCCACCCCACGATCTTCTCATCGTGCTTCATCGGTGTCACATCGGCAAGCCGATGGAGTTTCAGCGTGCCGTTCTGCTCCTGCGACACTTCGAACTTCACGTCGCCAACGGAGACGACGCGCTCGGCATAGCTGATACCCAACGCATGGGCGTCGTAGCCCTCCCGCGCAACCAATGCTTTGAGACTCTCCCAGCGGGGATCGTCGCTATCGATCTCGATGGGAAGGTAGTTCGGGTGTTCCCAGATGATCGTCCCCTGCGCCGTGTGGCGCGGAATGGCGCGGAGCGCCACTTCCTCGCTTTTGACGACGACGAGGCTCTTCTTCGTCTTGGTGATCACGGCGGGCGTCCACTCCACACCGAAGGCGCGGGTCTTGGACTGCGAAAAAACGCCGACGACGACGGGGGCGTTGGAGGTGGCGCACTGTGCCATCCATGCATCCACGTCGCGGAAGGTGTTGATGAACATCACTTCTGACTCAGGGTACGCCCCCTGAAGCTCGCGCTGCCATGTGGTCGTAACGCGCATGGGGGTGCTGACCGCGATGGGCAGCGCTTTGGGCGCGTCGTCGCTGGTGTAGGGGTTGTTGCGCCAGTTGCGGATCAGCCGATAGGCCCAGGTGGGCAGCGGCTGGCCGCGAAACTCCTCGGTGTGGCGCTGGTGGTAACGATGGGCGAAGAGCGCGAAGAGCGCGATGGCTTGGCGGGTCTTGCCCGACCCAGGGGAACCCTGAAAGGCGATACCCTTCTTGGCGGAGATGCGCTTGGTGTGCGCCATGATGAAACCTCTTTCGTGGAATCAACGCGGCGCACCCCAGTGGTGCGCCGCACAAGGGTGCGTCGCCCGGAGGGGCGGGGATGTGAAGATGCGGAGGTGTGGGGATGGGGATGCGGCGTAGGGCCGAAGCATTCGCCCCCCAATGTTCCTGTCGTCACCACGAAATCAAAGGCGAATGCTTCGGCCTGAATTCCGTGGCTACCGTCCTATCCGTGGTGTCTCGGATGGCTACACCAATCCCGAATCTAATGACTCATCTGGGCGATTGTGCCCGCAGGCCGAAGCATTCGCCCAGGGATATGCGGGGTGGGAAGGACTCACACGGGGGCGAATGCTTCGGCCCTACGTGGGCCACCAAACGATTCGTGGCCATGCAAAACGTCACTCGTCACTCGTCACTCGTCACTCCTCTCACGCTTGGCCGTTGAGCATGCGCCACATCGCCAGGACGCGATGGACTTGCTGATCGGCGAGGCCGGGGTCGGTTGCGCCGGGAAGGGTCTTGTCGCGCCCGATGCGGGCCACGACCTCCAGTTCCCAATCGTTGGCCTCGTCTGGCATGTAGCGAGGGCGGCGGCGGCTCAGCACGAGCGGCGTCAGTTGCGGCAGCAGTGGGGTAATGAAGGCAAAAGCGTCATCACCCGCGTGGTAGGTCACGTCTCCGGTGTGGGTATCGAGAACCCCCAGAATGGGGTGATCGCTCGTGCGTCGGATTTCGCAGACGCCCTTCTGCCGCTGTTCGTCGTCGGGGGCGATGTTCACGAGCTTGAACATGATCAGCGTCGAGACGAGGTAGCGGTTGAGAACCACATCCCCGTCGAACATGCCGTTGAGGATCTCGGCGGCGATGTGCGCGGGGCCGACAATCGGCATCACGCACGGCTCAATGGCCGCATCTTCACTGAAGGTGGTATCCTCGTGCCACGAGGAGTCGAGGTGCGCCCCGTGGGATTGGAGCGCCTTGAGCATCTCGGCAACATCCGCCTTCATGAGCGTGTAGCTCACGGGGAACGGGATGCGCGACGGGGTCACCGTAGAGATCCCTTCGCTCGGCGTATCGGGCAGGATTGGCGGCGGCGTGCCACCAGCCCACCACGAGCCGTCACTCTTATCTGGCTTGCGGT
>RSAS01000592.1 GCA_003934145.1 Candidatus Viridilinea halotolerans
CCCCGATACCCCACACACAACGCCCCCCGTTGGCCCTGGCCGGTGGGGGGTGTTGTGTTGTGGGGGCAACTTCGCAGGCTACGATGCCAGTGGGCATGTCTTGTGTCAGAAGTTGGTACGAAAACACATGTAATATATCACGTTAAATTCTGGCCCATTGATAGAGTTCTGAATCTGGCTCCTCACATGCGATAGCCAATAGTTAAAGCAGTGCACAAGTCGTTCGCACGCCACAGCGGCCCATTCATCGGTGGGGCAGACCTACTACCAGCGCACCGAAAGCGAAGCCGCCACAGGGCTGACGATCGCGCCGCTCATCCCGTACATCGACCCGACCAGCCCCTTCTTGGCAACGAATGAACGGATATTCTACTATTATAACGCCGTTCTCCTATTCACACCAGCGATTGCATCCCATCTGACAACTGCTTTACGGGCTGCGGGCCGCCCAACACCACAATACCGTGTCGTGTGGCTACGAACGATCTACAGGTAGATCGTGAGGGCTTAACAAAGCTGAATCGATCTACGGGTAGATTGCTGGGCGATCTACCCGTAGATCGTAGCCGATGCGCGATCTACGGGTAGATCAGCGATGCTGACAGTTCGTCTGTCCGATGGAGTTACTACAGTGACGCCGATCAGGAAGGTGGCGTCGGTGGTTCCGGCAACGGTGGCGTGGTTCGTTGCGCCAACCAGCGCTGGAGGGAGGTCTGGCTCTCATTGGACGCTTTTCCGCTCAGCAGGTGTTCGACCTTAATGTCTTCGTCCAGATCCGGCCAGTGAATGCCAACGCCGTCCCCCATCAACCGCCAATGCTGCCGTTCTTGAGGGGTACCGCTGACTAAGCGTGGATACCACGTCAGCGGCACGATGATCGTGCGCCCGTCCTGTAAATCAACCGTGAGCGCATCCTCGGAAATCGTGACCTGTTGGGCACGTGCAATGGGGACATCACGGGTTACAATGCTCATCCCATCCTCCCAAGAGTGTCGCGTGGTGTTCCTCGACAAGGCGATGCATCCGGGTCAATTCACGGCGACTGAAGCCACCACTCTCGGCCAGCCGAACGGGCGTGAGCCAGAATTTGGCAATCTGGGAGTCCCGTTCTATATGCACATGGGCAGGCTCACTACAGTCCGCCGAGTAGAAGAAGAAGCGATAGGGGCCGATACGCAAAATGGTGGGCATGGCCTCCTCACGTCCAGACAGCGCGATGGTGCATCCACGATACAAGGGCAGCAAGAAGTTGTCAAACCCACGATACACGCAGAGCCATTTCGATGACGGATCGGTGTGTATCGGGTCGTCGGATGGATGGGCGGAAGGTGTCAAGTACCTTTGGGCATGAAGCGAAACAAATAGGGATTCGTGAAAATCGTGCGTTCGCGAGCCTGGAGCTTGCTTTGGATGCTGTTTCTACACGATACGGGATAGGATAGACGTGCGCTTGGTGCTGGTGGGAGCAGACGCGATGCTTCGCGCTCTGCTGTGTGCCGATGGAGGCCCTGCCTGCCGCTTCGCCGGGCCGCCGGTATCGTTCGCTGCGCTCCTATCCTGCGGCGGCCTCGGCTGCGCGGCCTTCATACGTTTCCGTGTTGATACGGGCTGATTTTTCGCGGCAATTCGGGCAGACTAATGAAGAAGAGGCTTGTGCCACACGAACCGTGGTGCCGTTCGAGGTGGGCGGTGCCACGTCGACACCCGTTGGGCTTGTGGGCGCTACCAGGGCCGTCTGGTCGGCCCCTACGCCATCGTCAGGCGGTGCAGACGCCGCGGTGCGGGGTGGGCGCGGCAGGTTGATGCCCACCTGCTCCGGGAGCGTTCCGGCCTCTGGACGCCCGCGTGGGTAGCGTTCTGGGTGGCATGCATAGGCCGCGTCGAGGGTCGCTTGGCGCTGCGCCAGCACCGCCTGCGCCTGCCCCTGATGCACCACATCCGGCGTCAGGAAGGCAATCCCGCTGTGCCGATGGTGGTGGTTGTACCACGCCACAAACGTGCGCATCCAGGCCCGCGCCTCGTCCAGGCTCGCAAAACGATCCGGGTAGGTCGGGCCGTACTTCATCGTCTTGAATTGGCTTTCTGAGTAGGGATTGTCGTCCGAAATCGTCGGGCGGCTGTGCGACGTGGCAATCCCCAGGTCGCCCAAAAGGTCGGCCAAGGTCTTGGAGGTCATTGCCGCACCGCGATCGGCGTGCAGGGTGAGCTGGTGCGGTTCCACGCCTTCGCGGACGTAGGCACCGGCCACCAACTCCTCGGCCAGCCGCGCATCTTCCCGCGTTTCGGCGCGCCAGCCCACGATCTTGCGGCTGAAGATGTCGAGGA
>RSAS01000212.1 GCA_003934145.1 Candidatus Viridilinea halotolerans
CCTCCCCGCCTCTCCGCCTCACCCCTCTTCCGCAGGCCGTGGACGATAAAGCGTGATCACATGGCCAATGATCCCCACCAAGGCCGCGCCGCTCTCCGCAACCATCGTGGCCGCCAGTGCATCCTTCTGATCCTTATACTCCAAGAGGCGTACTTTAATCAACTCATGCGCCGTCAACTCTTGCTCAATCTTCGCCATGAGTTGCTCCGTTAAACCCTGCTTGCCCACCATCACCGTGGGCTTCAGCGGATTGGCCAATTTGCGTAGGTGTGCCCGTTGCGCTTTACTCAATTCAAACATTACTTTTCCAATGTCATGTGTGGTGGCACCGAAGCCGTCGAACGATAGCGTCCCCGTAGATCATTCCAGCGCACTTGCAACACATCGCGCAGGTTGCGCAACGAATCGCGTACCGGATTCACCTTTGTCTCCGTCCCGTACTGCCAAGGCACCGGCACTTCCCTAATGCGATAGCCCGCTTTGCGCGCCAAAAAGAGTAACTCCACATCATAGGCCGTCACCGCCGCCCCATGCACCACCGGCGCATCATCACCATAAATGCGCACACGGCGAAAGAGATCCTGGGCCACCTCACGCGACATCGCCTTAAAGCCGCATTGGGTATCGTTGATGCCCCGCAAGGCCACGAGGGCAATGATGTGGTTAAAGACCCGTCCCATCACATGGCGATACCAGGGCTCGCCTTCACGCGTAGCACCTACACCCTCGCGCGAACCAATCACGACATCATCACCAGTGCGCAAATAGGACTCAAAGCGCGACCATTCCTCAATCGGTACTGCCAAATCAGCATCGCACAGCAGCACAAAGCTACCTTGGGCCGCAAGCGCTCCTGCCCGCACTGCAAAGCCCTTGCCGCGATGATCACGCTGCAACACCGTAACTCCAGGATAGGCCGCAGCTACCTTTGCCGTCGCATCGCTACTCCCATCATCCACCACAAGTACCTCAGCCGCATAGGGTTGCGCCTCAAGGTAGGCCCGGATCGTCGCCAGCGTCGTCGGCAAACGCCGCGCCTCGTTATAGGCTGGTATGACAATGGAGAGCATAAACGTATCGTCAGACATGTTTACCACGTTCCTCTTTTGGGGCTTCGTTCCAAATTCTTGCTTTTTGTTCGATTTTGGCGACGAAGCCGCCAAAATCGAACAAAAAGCGCTTTTCGGGGGAGGCTTCGCCTCCCCCGAACCCCCGCCGTAAGGAGGCTTCGCCTCGTGCCTCTATTCTCTATTCTCTGTTCTCTGCCCTTCAAACACACCTGCCAACGCGGACACATCGGCATCGCGCAACCACTTACGTTTGCGCCAAAAACGCGGCAGCGCCCCCAACGCCGCCATTTGCCCACGCAGCCGCGCCCGCGCCGCCGGCTCGCGGATGTGGCGCAGACTATCAAGGCTAAAGCGCAGTTGCGTAGCCAATAGGCGCGGCCAATAGCGCCGCGCCAAGGGCGTGGGCATATTCTTC
This sequence comes from Candidatus Viridilinea halotolerans, assembly GCA_003934145.1. Classification (GTDB taxonomy): domain Bacteria; phylum Chloroflexota; class Chloroflexia; order Chloroflexales; family Chloroflexaceae; genus Viridilinea; species Viridilinea halotolerans. The sequence goes on from RSAS01000212.1 coordinate 1,486, forward strand.
AGCCACACCAAAGCAAAATTACGCCCACAATAATAACTCGCCAGCGTTCCGCCACCTGTGGCGCTCAGCCGGTGGTAAACCACCGCCGTGGGCACAAAAAGGGTACGCATTCCCCGTCGCCGCGCTCGCAAATTCAAATCTACATCTTCACAATACATCACTAAATCTTCGTCAAAGACCTTACTATCCTCAGCCAGCGTCACCAACGCCGCACGGCGATAGGCCGCTGCCCCGGCGCACGGGCCAAAGACTTCGCTCAGCGCATCATACTGCCCGTGATCATGCTGCCACACCCCCCGGCTGCCTGGCTCACCATCCACCCGATAGAAATCACCCGCCGAATGGATGTGGTCGCGCCGGTCAAAGAGCAACAGCTTACTCGCAGCGAACGCATAGTTCGGGTAGCGTTCCAGCGCACCAACCAGAGCCGCCAACCAATCAGGCGCAGCCTCGGTATCATTATTGAGCAAGATCACAAAGGGCGCAACCGTCGCCGCCAAGCCTACATTGACCGCCCCCGCCAAACCTTGATTTTGCGCTAAATGGATCAAACGCACTTCAGGGTAGCGTGTCGCCAACAATGTTGGTGTCGCATCAGACCCACCATCCTCCACAACCGTCACCGTGAAATCTTGACGGGTCTGCGCTCGCAACGCATCCAAGCAGGTAGGCAGCAACGCCGCGCCATTATAGCTGGGGATAATTATGTCAATCGTGGGCATAGTTCAAATTCGTAAGTCCCCTTGGCGGGGAGATGTTTTTGGGGGCCATGCCCCCAAACCCCCGCCGAGCGGGTGTATTCTCGGGGGCCATGCCC